>CAZUHD010000031.1:0-16393 GCA_964620415.1 uncultured Clostridium sp. | reverse complement strand
AATAATAAAAATATATTCCTAAATTTTCTACCTTTAAAAAATGGATTATAATATACTAACATTACTAAAGGTAAAAATAAAAATAGAAATACTGTTGATGAAAATACCATTTTTTTACTCCTTTTATTAGTCTTTATATTAAATATTTAATATTTTTATATGCAGCATAATTTATAATAAAATATGCTTTAACTTATTTTACTTTATTAATAAACACTTCTTTATTATATATAATATTCCTATAGTAATTGTAATTACATCATATTTTTATAATATTTCTGCTAGTTTTCCTTGTATACCATCTGCATCTATTAATAGAACTTTTTTCATTTTTTATTTACTATTATGAATTCTGTCATGTTTTCCAAATGACTTTTTAACACATTCAATTTTCTTATTATGTTTTCTTATCTTTTAAAAATTCTTTCAATTCTTCTGGTGTTCCTAAAACGTGTACTTTATTTGCGTCTACAATGCTTATTCTTACTTCCATATTTTTAACAATCATATAATTGTATAGTGGTGCAATAAACTTTTCTTTTTTCTCTAAATTTTTATTATCTGAATAATATTCATTATATATTTTCTCGTAAAGATTAGCAGAAGAAAAATAATATGCTCCTAATGTACAATTATTAGATATTCTTTCCTTTTCTCGTACTTCTACTACTTTTCCCTTTTCATCTAATTTTACAAAACTCCAATGATCTCCTAATGCATGAAAGCATGGTATATATCCATCACCAGATATATCCTCTAATTTCATTTCATAGGGTTCAACATATGTATCGATGTTATATATCATAATACTATTTTCTTTTTTACAATAAGGCATTGCTAACATACATGTCGTCGCTTGTCCATCTGTTAATTCATCTATTTCAACTATTTCCATTTTTTTGATATTATATTTTTCACATTTACTAGTTATAAATTTTTTAGAATTATCCTCTTTACGAACAACAAAAATATATTTATCTACATCTTTATTATACCCTAATAAACTATCCATAGACCATTCAAAAAGAGTCTTACCCTTAGCTTCAATCATATATTTTGGCATTTCATAACCCGCCTTTTTAAAACGTGTACCTGCTCCTGCCATAGTTATAATTATTGTCATTTTATTATCTATCATGTTTTAAGTTCCCCTTTATTAATTATTACACTAATTCTTTTCTTGAATTTTTACATATTTCTTCTAATTCTTCTGTGGTCTTCGTTAAAAATTCATCTGGTCTTATTGTTCTATCATCCACATAAAACCCTTTATGTCCTGGCCATGGTTTTCCATATATAATTTCATCATATGGTATATCCCACTTATCAAGCCAGTCTAGCAAAACTTTTGCAGTGTTTTTATTAATCAAACCAATATTTCCATTATAAGAATTCATATTACGAGAAGTAAACAAAATAATTCTCGCACCATTTTTTTTATACTCTTTTAACTTTTCTATAATATTTTTATAAGGTACTAGATCTTCATATTTTTCATTTTCCTTTTTTATAGGGCACAAGGTTCCATCAATATCAAAGATAAAACTAAATTCCTCATACATTATTTTATTCTCCTATTCTTTAATTTTTATATCAACTATTCTATCTAATATTTTAATTCCAGTTGCTAGCATAACACATTGATGTTCTATATTTTCGCTATGTAAAGGTACCATACTTAAAAATAGTAAAGCTTCAATTAGTTCAATTTTTTCTATATCATCTTTTATAAAGTTTTTAAATACATCTAAAAAAATATCCATTAAATTAAACTCACGTTTATTCTCTAAAATTTCAAACCAAATATCATTTTCTTCAAAATTGGTTTTTACTTCAAACATATCTTTTATAATGCAATCATATTTGCCATCAATACTATGTAATAATTTTGCTAGTTCATATCTGCTATCACCATAAATATCATATTTTCCAAATTTTCCTCTTGGATCAATAACCTTTATAAAGTTAAAATTATTATCAACCATAATATTTGCAAAGCAAAGATCTCCATGTATAATATTAAATTCTTCTACGTCATACAACATTTCTGGAATTATCTCTTTTAAGACTTTTACAATATCATTTAAAGATTTATATTTAATACCATTTATTTTTATCTCTTTTTCAAAAAAGCTATTAAACAATTCGTTTTGCCTTTTTAATTTCTTAAATCTATTTAAAGTTTTTGTATAATACATTTCTTTTAATGATTCTTTAATGCCTTCATCTTTAACTCTATACCTTTTTAAGTCATTGCAAATAAATAAAATTCTTTTAAATATATCTCTCCATTGATTAGCAGACAAATCGCCAAACAAATACAATTCGTGAATTGTATGGTATGAGTAATATTCCATTTCTACATATGGTTTTTCATAGTTAATTGAATAATTATATATTCTTGGTCTTATATATTCTAAATCTGTTGGCAGTTTTAAATACCATAAAATCTCTCCAATAAATTTATCCTTATCATCACTATATTTGTATAGCACCCCCCTATTTTTATCTATCTTTATATGGTTAAAGTTTCTGCTTTGTACTTCTAGTTTAGAATTATAATATTTATCAGCATGCCCTATATCAAACCAATTGTGCGTTTCAATTGCTTTCATAGGATTTGTTTTACTATATAATTCTAATGCATAATAAAATGTATTCATTTGTAGATTTCTTTTTGAAAAAGCTTTTTCAAGACACTCTTTAAAATACTTAACATTTGATATTTGAAAAACACCAACAAATAAATTCATTTTGTCTAAAGCTTCAATTTTTTCTTTATCATAAATCTTGTTAATTACACCATTTTTTTCTTCAAAAAAGGTCCATCTATCTGATACATAATCTTTTGAGTAATAATAACAGTCTTTTTCATTCTCAAAAATATTATCTAAAACTATTGTATCAGCGAAATTAATGATTATACTTTCACTTTTTACATTTTCTATGCCATGATAGATTGTATAACCCAAGTCTTTCAATTCTGTTAAATCTGTAATATGAATCTTAGCTTTATTATATGTTTTTAATCTTTTATGAACTTCTTCCTTTTTTTCATAACATATAATTTCAAAACTTTCACATATTTCATCATATTGCTTATATAGATAATCAAAAACTATATCTTGATTTATAGGATATACAATTGATGGTAATTTTCCTACATTCCATAAATCTTCTGGCACTAGTTTAGCTGCAGGAATAATAACTTCTTTCATTCTATTACCTCTTTCTAAGCTTTTAGTATCTCTTCTATCATATATTTACATACTGCAATAGGTGTCCACTTTTCGTTAAAAGCTCTTAATACTTCTTCTTTATTTATTTTTGGTAAATTTTTTATATCCTCTTTAAACTTTTTCCAGTCAACATCTTCATCTTTTAAATATCCCATTGATACAGTTTCAACAACCTCCTTATCAAAGGGCTTGTACCATTTTACTGATAATTTATCTGTAAAAATGGCTGTACCTGATATAAATGATTCTATAAATCTATTTGGAATGCTTAGCCTATATCCTGAAATATTTAAATTGTATTCAAATTGAGCAATATGATTACAAAAGTCTTCTATTGGGATAACTAAACTCTTATCTTCATACTTCTCTCCCTCACTATTAGCGTTTCCTCTATTAATTACTCTTGCATCATATATTTCCTTAGGCTTCATTTCTGAAATTATATCTGCTGCTTTTGCTCTTTTTTCATTTGGATGTTGTATCTCATTTTTATATGCATTCACTATTTGTGCCTCTCTATCTACATCCAAATCTTCTTTGGAAACTTCAACAGGTATAGGTCCAGCTGAATTTCCAAAATAACACATTAATTTCTTATCCTTTTTTATATTCTTACTTCCAACATAATTTTCATAAGCTTTTTTTAATAATGAATAACTTATTCCATTTGAAAGTTTTCTAGGTCCTAACATTAATGGCCTTATTTTATATCTATTTTCTTCAAAATTATTACACAGCTTTCTCCTGTTTCCATTTTTTTCCTTTTCATGGTCTGTCCATGGTATTAATATTTCAGGTGTTAAATTAAACCCTTTTGCATCTAAATTTTTAGGACATTGTACTTTAAAATAAACATCAGCTTCTTCTAAATCTTTTGAATTAAATAAATATGGAGAATCAGCACTATCAATAACAAATTTTTTCTTTTCTCCATTATCTAAAATCATGTATCCTTTTAAATTATATAAATCTGTTTTTTTGAAAATTGTTCTATATAATACTCTAATTCCTTTTGATATAGTTTCACTTTTACACATAGAAGCAATTTTTAATAATATATCTTTTTTGAAGCCAAATTTTATTTCATTTTGTTTTTCCAATTCATAAAAGCCTAATAAATAATACATAAAATAACTCCATCTAGGTAACTGTGTTATTAATACTTTCATACTACTATCTCCCTATTGAATAATATTCCACTCTATTTTTCTTCATTTCTTCAGGTTTAAATATATTTCTGCCATCATATACTAATGGTGTTTTCATTAATTTTTTAAATATTTCTGGTTTGATTTCTTTTATCTCTTTCCATTCTGTAAACACAAAACATATACTTGCATCTAGCAAGGCTTCTTCTGGATTATCTACATATGTAATTTCATTTGGATATATTTTCTTATAGTTCTCTATTCCAACTGGATCATAAGCATATATTTTGTTAGCTCCCATTTTTAATAGCTCTGCAATATTACTTAATGAAGGTGCTTCACGAAGGTCATCTGTTCCTGCTTTAAAAGTCAACCCTAAAATTGCTATTTTCATATCTTTAAATGTAATCATTCTTTCTTTTGCTTTTTTGATTAACCTTATTTTCTGTTCCGAATTTACATCTACCGCTGCCTCTACTGTTTTTAACTTATATCCATTTTGCTTTGCTAAATATTTTAATGCCTTTGTATCTTTAGGAAAACAACTACCTCCATAACCAATACCTGCATGCAAAAAATTAGCTCCTATTCTTGGATCATAACTCATACCTTCAGCGACATCTTCTATATTTGCTCCTACCAATTCACAAAGATTAGCAATATCGTTTATATACGAAATTTTTAATGCAAGAAAATCATTTGAAGCATATTTTATCATTTCAGCACTTCTTCTACTTACTGATACTATTGGTAATTTAAATGGTTCATAAATCTTTTTAAGCATATCTTCTGCATATTTACTTTCTGTTCCTATTACTATTCTCTTCGCTTCTAATGTGTCTCTTACAGCTTGTCCCTGTGATAAAAATTCAGGATTACTCGCAACTTCTACCTTTACATCATGCACTAATGAATCTTTTATAAACTGTTCTACTTTATCGTTTGTACCTACTGGTACTGTTGATTTTACTACTACTAAACAGTCATGTTCTATATTTTCTGCAATCTGTTTTGATACTGTCGCAATATATTCTAAATTAGCCGACCCATCTGGCATCTCTGGTGTACCAACTCCTATAAATATTGCTTCAGCATTTCTATAAGCTGTTTTATAATCTGTTGTAAAATCTAGCCTACCCGCCTTATAATTCTTTTTCATTAATTCTTCTAATCCAGTTTCATATATTGGAGAAATTCCACTTTTCATCATTTCAACCTTTTTTTCATCCACATCTACGCAAACAACTTTATGTCCTTTTTCTGCAAAACATACTCCTGCCACTAATCCTACATATCCTGTCCCTGCTACTGCTATTTTCATCTTTTTACTCCTTTACTCATTCTTTCTTCAACACTTTATTCATTATCATGCATTGAATAAGCTTCGCAATCCATTGTCTTATTAATTCTATAATTGAACACACTACAAATACCATAATAATTGATATAAATGCATTTAATATCAATCCACTTGTTGAGTTTATATATTTCCTTCCATTACAAATATTTTCCCATATTATTTTTCTCATAAAAGTATTTTCGTGAATTATATATATACCAAAAACTGTACTTGAAATCTTATTAATAAATTTATTTTGCCTTATATTTATGTTATTAAATAACAAAAACATGAATATGGAAATTGCTAATATTAGAATTGAATTTATATTTGTAAAGTATAATTCGTGTTCTTTAAAAATATTTATTTTTCCACTTACAACGTCTAATAGAACTATTGAAGCAATAATCAACAAATATGGTACTATAATGCATATCATATCTGTTTTTAATGAATTTTCTTTTTTACTATAGTATTTGTTTATATATGCTCCTATCATATATAACATAATAGACCACATTATTGTGGAAAATTGAAAATTTGCAAATAAAACTGATGGAATTATGCTCTGAATTACCATTAACATTATTAATAGTTTTCCTAAATCTTTTTTACTTATATTTTTAATAAATTGATTTATATATGGTGATAATAAATATAAAATAACATAAACTGTAATAAACCAATATTGTGAATGTATAATTGGAAATATGGATTTTACGATTTGTTTTAAAGTTGCCCCTTTAAAATTAAAGATAAGAAATATCATTGAATATGTTAATGTTTGCATTACTATATTAATAAGTTTTTTAACTTGAAATTCACTATTTATCGTAAAATATCCTGTTATTATAAAAAATACATTCGCTCCTATTTTTCCTCCTATTGTCAAAATCTGTACTATTATTTTATTTAATTCTATGTTTTCTTGAAATTCAAAACCACTATAAAGTGCATAATGATGCATTATTATCAATATTATGCATACTATTCTCAACAGTTCAATATTTGTTTGTCTTGCCTTTTTATTTTCATTTAATGAATCCTTGTGTGTGTGTGTGTGTGTGTGTGTGTGTGTGTGTACAGTATCAACTATTACAGCCATTTATTTTTTCCTCCCACTTATTCATACATTTCTTTATTTTCTTTATACCAACTAACAAATTTTTTTATTCCTTCTTCAAATGTTGTTTTTGGTTCATATCCAATTAAATTTTTTGCCTTACTTATATCTGCATATGTCCTTTCAACATCACCAGGTTGCATTGGTAATTGTTTTATTTTAGGTTCAACACAAAGTGCTTGTCCTATTGTACTTATCATCTCTTTAAGTGTTACAGGTGAAGAGTTTCCTAAATTTATAATTTCATATACATTATTATTGTTTATACAATATTCACAAGCTTTTTTTATTCCATCTACTATGTCTTCTATATATGTATAATCTCTTGATGTTGTTCCATCTCCAAACATTGGTATTTCTTTATTTTCAAGCATTAATCTTGTAAATTTGTTTATTGCTAAGTCTGGTCTTTGTTTTGGTCCATATACTGTAAAAAATCTTAGCATTATTACATTAAAATCAAATAATTTATGGTATACATGTGTCATTACTTCATTTGCTTTTTTTGTTGCTGCATAAGGACTTATTGCATAATCTACTATCATATCTTCCCTAAATGGTACTTCTTTACAATTTCCATATACACTACTTGATGATGCCATAACTAAGTTTTTAACGTTATGTTCTTTCATTTCTTCTAATATATTTTGTGTTCCCATACAATTTACTTCTTGATAAAGAATAGGATTTTCTATTGATGGTCTTACTCCTGCCATTGCTGCTAGGTGCATTACTACATCAATTTTATTTTCTTCAAATATTTCTTTTATTGCTTGTCTATCTCTTATATCTTCTCTATATAATTTAAAATTTTGGTTTTTTACCAATTCTTTTATATTGTTTTCTTTTATTTTAGGATTATAGAAATCACAAAAATTGTCAATTGCAATTACTTTATTTTTCTCTTTAATTAAACGTTCAGCAAGGCTAGATCCAATAAACCCTGCTCCACCTGTAATAAAATATGTTTTCATTTAATTCTCCTTTTTTAAGACTCTTTTTACCATTTCAACTAATCCTTTTAAATCTCTTCTATATGTAATCGCATTCATTGTACATACAACTAAGCAACTAATAATCCCTACTATTATTGCAAGAGTTATCCAAGAAAGATATGAGGTCATTTGTATATTGCTGCTTATCAAAAAGCCTATTGGAATAGCAATTAACATCTCTAAAAAAATAATTATTATTCTTTTTATATTTTCTTTTTGACTTCTTTCTAATATATACTTTGATGTATGATACATAAATTCTATTGTTCTAATTGCCATTGCTACTAATGTACCAATAGCAACGCCTACCAATCCAAATTTAAATATTAATATTATAGATAATATTATATTTGTACTAGCTTCTACCCATGCACCTTTTCTTGTTTCTTTAAAATGTCCTGCTGTATATGTTAATCCAATATATGGTAATCTTATAGTCCATACAAATTCTGCTAACGTAATTAAAATTGCAAATAAAGGTCTATAATAATTAGCATCTGTTATGCCTTTTGTATATACTTGAACAAACGGTAGTATCATAACCATTGTTATTGAATATATTATTGTTACTAAAGTAAAATAAAATAATTCAAAAGTTTTAAAACTTCTATTTAAATTTTCTTTTTCATTTTTTGCTAACATATTTCCAAAAGATGCATTTACTCCATCTACAATAGCTTGTACTATATTTTTTATTCCTGTTATTACATACATATATACAGAATATACAGACACTTCAGTTGTTCCACTAAATATTGTGAGTATTGCTATATCTGTATTTCCATGTATAACAGCTGCTATGTGCTGTGCTAAACCATCCCATTTTTGTTTTAATTCATATTTTTCTTTTACATTCTTTAAATTAATTTTGTATTTTTTGTTAACATATACATTTTGTAAAATTGGTCTTAAAACAAATATTAAAGCACTACCTAGTTTTACAACTTGTATATTCGCATTCAACTTAATTAATATAATTACTGTTATTGTATTTAATATTGTTGTCAATATTTGAATATTTGAAACAACATAAGTTTGTTGTTCTGCTTGCAAATATAACCTATATACCATTCCAAAAAAATATTCTGCAAATGTGCTAATAGCAATAATAACTATTAATGATATTGTATATCCTGCTTCATATTCTGTAGAAACAATATTAGGATATATAAAACATAATACAATTAAGTAAATTACAAAAAATCCTGAAATTACTCTAAAAAATTTTTGACTTGCTTTTAAGATTTTTTCTATTTCGCTTTTGTCTTTTTTTGCTATAGGTTTATATAATGCAGCTTTTATAACTGGACCTATTCCTGCTTCTAACAATGTTATATATCCTAAAAATTGAGTAATAGATGCTATTAATCCATTAACATTAGATCCAAACGTACTTATAATTGCTCTTGGTACTATTAATCCACAAATTATAGTAACTAATTGTTGCAATAATGAAGTTATGATATTTTTTACTGCTTTTTTACTTCTCACTTTTTTACTCCACCTTTGGTAATTTTATTAAAGAGCCAAGTTTATAATCCCACTCTTCTGGTTCAAACTTTTCATAACCAGAGTTAGGATAAAATGTTATTTCTCCAAAATATATTTTCCCTCTTATTTCATAAAAATCTATTCTTACAAAACTTTTATCTTTTGCCAATTTTTCTGCTAATTCTTTCATTTTTTCAAAATTAATTGGTTTTTTTATATTACTATCATTTTTATGACCACCTTCAACAACATCCATCATATTCCAATTTTCATCAAAAAAAGTTTTCTTCATTTCTGTAAATCTATCAGAACAAACTAATATTATTTTTGCTTTACCATTAAAGCAGAAAAACTTATAATCTTTTAATTCATTGTTTGTACCTTTAATAAGAAAAATAATGTTGTCATTCTTTAATAAGTACCCCCCCCGGCAATTTTAACCACTCGCCAAGTTCTTTATCAAAACTATCAGGATTAAACTCCTCCAATCCACTTCCAGGATAAAATGTCAATTCTCCAAAATAAACCTTTCCATCTACTTCATAAAAATCTACCCTTTCAAAAGGAATATTTTTTGAAAGTAATTCTGATAATTCAATCATTTTATTATAATTTTTAGGTTTAGGTATATCATATTCTAAGTTTCTATAATGTCTAGTAAAGGGCATATGTTTCCAATTTAAATCATAAAAGTCCACTGCTAAACCTTTATTACTTTTTCTTTCTGAACAAACAAAACTACATTTAACTTTGCCGTTGAAGCACATGAATTTATAATCTTTTAATTCATTGTTTATACCTTTAATAAGAAAAACAATATTGTCATTCTTTAATAAGTACCCCCCCCGGCAATTTTAACCACTCGCCAAGTTCTTTATCAAAACTATTAGGATTAAACTCCTCCAAACCACTTCCATGATAAAACGTCAATTCGCCAAAATATATCTTATCTTCTATTGAATAAAAATCTGTTCTAACAAAAGGTATATCTTTAGATAAAATTTTAGCCAATTCTAGCATTTTAGCTAAATTTTCAGGTTTTTTTATTTTTTTATCTGAATCGGTTGGATATTGTATGGCTGCTTCAATATAATTCCAATCTTTATCATATAAATTACGTTTATGTTCAATAAATCTATTGTAATCTACTTCTATTATTTTAGGTTCACCATTAAAATTAAATAATTTATAATCCTTCAATTCATTATTTGATTCATCTTCCATATATTTTTCTATTATTATTCTTGGCTTTACATTTTTATATGGCCATTCTCTTCCACTATAATAGAAGTTTATCTTTAAGCATTTGTTAATCTTTTTTCTCGCTTCTTTTATGTTTAAGTTATTTTTATCTTTACAAATAACTATTCCTCCTGAGTCATGAGTACATTTTATAACAAATTGATTAGGTAATTTTTCAAAGTCTATATCTTCAAATTTGTCATACACTCCTAGAGTTGGTATTATGTATTCTTCTCCAATTATACTAGCAACATATTTTTTTGCTTCATATTTATCTACCATCTTCGTATATTCTGGATTTCTATCATGTAACTTTAACCATTGCAACTTTTCATTGAATGTTTGAGGATTTTCTAAATTTAATTCTTTGTTCATGCATTTTCTGTATAAATTCTTTAAATAAAATTCATCTGAAATTGGTATTAAATTTCTAGAACCCAATTTTACTATAATATCATTCAAAAAATTATATTTTGAATTTTGAGTTAGATTTTTTTTTGTATCTTTATTCATACTTTTGCCTCCCTAATTATTTTATAAATTTGGTAACATTATATTTTCTTATTTTCAGCATAAACTTTTAATATATAATCTTCCCATTCTTTAAATATTTTTGTTGGTTCTAATTTTTCTTTAATTTTTAAAGCATTTTTTTCTAAGCTTCTTGCAAATTCTTCTTTTTCTATAATTTCATTTAAAGCAACTTCTAACTGTTCTTGGTTTCTTGGTTCAATAAGTATTCCATTTACATTATTTTCAATCAAAAATCTTGGTCCACCACATGGACAATCTGTAGAAATACAGGCAATTCCTAAAGCCATTGCCTCCATTAGTGCATTTGGCATTCCTTCATAATCAGAAGATAATACAAATGCTGTAGCATCTCTTATATGTTGCTCTATATCGTCTACCTTTCCTTTTAAAATAATGTTGTTTTGCATATGCAATTTTTTTATTTGATTATTTAATTTATTTTTTAATCTTCCTTCTCCATATATATGTAATTCATAATCTTTATGTTTTTTGGTAACTCCATAAAATGCATTTATCAATAATTTTTGGTTTTTTTGTTTTTCCAATCTTCCTACTGTTACAATTTTCTTCTTTTTGTTCCCACATCTATCTAATTTTATTATATTAAATGATAAAGGATTAGGTATTATTGTTGATTTATTTTGTATGTCTTTTGAAAAATATTCTTTTGCTTCTTTTGTTTGAAAAACAAAAGCATCCGCTCTTTTAAATAATCTTTTCATTATAAATTGTCTTATAGTGCCTTTGTATTCCTGTTTTGGATCATTTCGTACTGATACTATATTTATTGTCTTTAGTTTATTTTTTGGATATAAAGCACAAAATGATGGTACTGCCATAAAAGATACTATTATATCTGGTTTTATTTCTTTTATATTTTTTTCAAATTCTTTTATTTGTATTATATTTCTGATTCCTTTAATCTTATATAATAATTTATCTTTTGGTATTATTACATTAACTTCCTTATTTATCTTATACTGAGGAATATTGGGCATAGCTGTCAAAATATATATTTCATGTCTCTGACTTAAATAATTAGATAAGTTACTTATCACACGCTCTGCTCCACCCTTTCCAAGTGTAGTTATATAAAATAATATTTTCATTTATTTCTTGTATGATATATTTAATAGCTTAAATACGCCATACTCTCCTTTCTTCAAAATTCCTTATATTTTTCCTTTGTACCTGTCCCTTATATAATATTTCTTCTCTTCTTCCTAACTTTGCCATATCTAAGTTATTCGTTTGCATAAATTCATAATTATCTTTGCAAACATTTAAATCAAATTTATCGTCATCATCCATAATCATTACATATTTGCTTGTGACAATTTGTATTCCTAAATTTCTTGTATTGCATAAACCATTATTTTTATGTGTCTTACAACAACTCTCTTATTTCTATTAGCAATATCATCACAAATTCTTGAACTACCATGTGTTGAACCATTATCGATTAAAATTATTTTTATATCTTGCAATGTTCAATTTATTAAACATTGCATAGCACCTTTTAAATATTTTTCTGCATTATAGACAGGTACTATAATACTGATTTTAGCTAATAAATTTAGTCCTCTTATTTCTTTAAAATAAAATACAATCATAAGGTACTATTCCGTTAAAAGATACTGTATTAACTATATAATAAATAAATATTGTTGTATAAAAAGCTAAACTTTCAAGTCTTTTTTTTCTGAATTCTTTTACTTCATAATAATCTGCTAATATGAATATTACAAAAATCAAAAATGGATATGCAACTCTATTAAATAACCAGTTTTTCAATGAAAATGTATTTATAATTATTCCTATTATTGATATATTTAAAAATAAACTATTATTTTCATTGTACTCTTTTATTGCTTTTACATTAGGTAATATCAATAACACATATATACATAAGTAAAATAGTACATTGATACATGTGCCAATACCAGATTTATATTTTGTTTCAGTAACTAAATACATTGAATAGCCCTTTAGTCCTCCCACTATCTTAACAAATAAAGTCTCATATATAATCATACCTATAAGTATTATTAAAAATACATATCTAGGCTTAATATTTGCCTTCGGTTTTAATTCTAATATAGTAAACACAAATATTGGAAGAAGTGATATAGAATGTATTAAAAATCCTAATATATAACATATTAACCCTTTAATCTTTTTTTTATCTTTCATACAGCCAAACCCATAAATTACTAATATTGTACTCAATCCCTGTCTAAATCCATTAAAAGTAAATGAGTAAAAACCTAAAGCAATAAATATTAACATCGTTAGTCCTGGTCTTTCAGCATTTTTCTTGATAAATTTATATATTAATAAATTTGTTAAGAACGATATTAAAAATATTAATACTGGATATGTTAAACCTAGTTTCATATTAGTTAAATATGTTAGATAAGTATATCCAATTCCAGTTCTACTGCTTAAAGCTATATTAACATTTGTTGCTACTTTATACAAAGACTCATATAGTTTATAATCAGAGCCTATACCATATCTTAATCCAGAAAATAAAATTATTATTCCTAAAAATAATACATCGTAAAAATTCCATTTTTTCTTTTGTATCTTAAAAGATAATACAAATATTATAAAATAAAAAATAATATATATTACCATAGTTTCTCCTATCTTTAATGTGTTTTTTGAATCTTTCTAATTACTGCTAATAAATATATCGGCAAATATATATGTTTTGATATTAAAAATAATATTATTTTTCTTTTTGTGTCAATATTTGTTTTAAATTGTAATGATCTTTTTATTATTCCCTTTTTCATAAATTTCTGAAATTCTTTTTTTCTAATTCCATATTTTATGTTAGCATCAGGATTAAAATATCCACTAATTGCTGTTGTTACAATCGTATAGTTTATTCTATTATATAAAGATGCAGTAACAACTTTATTATTTAAATTTAACACTTTTTTTTCAACTGATTCTAAACCTAATAATAATTGTTCATAACTTTTATTGTTTTGTTCCATAGTAATAGACTTATCATTATAAACATAGTGATAAATATATTCTTTTAGAAATTGGATTTTATTAGCAGCCAAGAAAGCATCAAAATTAAATTCGAATGCTTCTACTCCTTGCCTTATTTTTTCATTATGAATAATTTTATTTTCTTGTAAAAAATTTTTATTATATAATTTAGCTGTTACATCTGAAATGTTACTTTGAAAATCAAATAGAACTTCTAAAAAAAACTTATTGTCCTTTTTGTATACTTTTCCATCTTCAAATAGATTATTAAAAGTATATTTAAAGGAGCTTTTTTTGTATTCTTTAATTGTCCCAAAGCAAACTATGTCTGGATCATCTTTTATTTTACTAACTACTTTCTCTATGCCTTCTTTTTCTATCCAATCGTCTCCATCAATAAAAGTAATCCATTTGCCTGTAGCTTGAGAAAATCCTGTATTTCTAGCACTAGATAGTCCTTTATTTTTTTGTTTTAAATATTTTATATTATTATATTTTCTAGAGTAATTTTGACAAATTTGTAAATTGTTCTTATCTAATGAACCATCATTGACTAATATTATTTCAATGTTTTTATATGTTTGATTAACTATGCTTTCAATACACCTTTGTAACATTTCATTTGGCACGTTATATATTGGTATAATTGCACTTACTAATTCGCTCATACATATATTTCTCCTTTTTCTTTTTTTTAATAATAGCATTGGGTATGTAAAGCATAAGAATGAATAATTTATACATTTGGCTGTAAAAATTTTTAAGAAACTATCCTTATGTTTTTGATTTGTGCTTATTTACTTAAATAAATTTCTTTGTATTTTTTCACCATTACATAATTACAATATTTATTTAAAATATCTTCTTTTGCATTATCTGTTATTTCAGTTATTAGTTTTTCATCGTGTTTTATATCATTTATTTGTTTTATAAATTCGTCTATATTATTTGCTATAAATCCATTTTTCCCATTTGTGATTACATCTCTATTTCCTATGCAATTACTAACTATACATATTTTTTTCATATACATTGCTTCAAGCAATGATATTGGTAAGCCTTCCCATAGTGATGTTAAAATAAATACATCTTGATTATTAAGTTCTTCTAATACTTCTTTTCTTGTTTTCCATCCTGTTACTTTTATGTTTGAACTTGTTAATTTGTCCTTTAGTTCTCCTTCTCCTATCCACGTAAATTGCAACTTTGGTAATTTACATGCAATTTCGTTAAATAATTCAGGATTTTTTTGATTGCCTATTCTTCCTACTGTACATATTTTTAAATTGTTATAATCTGTTTGTCTTTCTTTTAAATCTTTTGTTTCTTCTTTTAATTTTTCAACATCTATTCCATTATTTATACATATTGAATTTTTATTTAATTTTTTTGCTTCTAAATATTCCCCATTTGAACAACCTATTATTGTACATTTTCTATTTAATATTGCTACTACCTTTTCTATTAGCCAATACATTAACCTTTTTATTTTTGAGTCGTCTTGTTTCAAAAAAGAAAAACCATGTGGATTATAAAACATTTTTACTTTTTTTCCACTTATAGCTAATCTTCCTAAAACACCTGCTTTAGATGAATGTAGATGTACTATATCTGTTTTTTCTTGTTGTATTACATTTTTTATTTCTTTCAATGCCTTTATATCTTTCTTGGAGTTTATACTTCTTGTAAAATTTTTTATTTTGATAAATTTTATCCTTTTATCAAAATAATTTTCAAAATCTTTCGGAGATTCTTTCCTAATTGAATAAGCAATTGTTATATCAAATTCATCTATCATTTTATTTGTTAGATCTACTAATACAGAAAAAACACCTCCACCAAAAGCTTCAACAATATGTAAAACTTTTTTCTTTTTCACTTAAATACTCCTATTTTATAAACTTTTTAATATTGTGTTTAGTAAACTCTATCTTACATTATTTATTTTTTAAATTGCCCCTTCTTTCTTCAAAACTGTTCTTACTGTTTTTATAAGTATCTTTGCATCTGCTTTTAGTGAACTATTATCTGCATAATAGCTCTCCATTTTTAGCCTATCTTCAAAAGCTATGTTACTTCTACCACTTATTTGCCATAATCCTGTTATTCCTGGTTTGCATCTTATAATTTTGTCATAATACATTCCCATATTTTCTTTTTCACTTGGTAAATATGGTCTTGGTCCTATTAAACTCATGTCCCCTTTAAAAACATTCCAAAACTGTGGTACTTCATCAATACTTGTCTTACGTAAAAAATTTCCTAGTCTAGTT
>CAZUHD010000030.1:1477-16456 GCA_964620415.1 uncultured Clostridium sp. | reverse complement strand
CTAACAATGTTACATTAATATTACAAAAATTCCAGAATTTATTAAATTGCCGTGATTATTTACCAGGGTCATTTCATCATTTATTACAATTTTGTAACATTTCTAAAAAAAATGCTTAAATATCAATCGCTGCGTATCATCTTAATTATGTTAATTGCTTTACGTTATTAAATAAAATATAAAATTTATTAATTATAAAAGTATTGAAAACTCAATGGTTAAATTCAAATATTACAATTTTGTAATAATCGGTGAAATTACCCTGATTATTTAGTGTGTCATATCTATTTTAAACCTGTATTTTTATTTATTTAAATATTTCTTCAATAAAATAGTTATCACTCTTATTCAAACGTGCGGAAGCTTTGATTTTATGCAATGTTATGTATTTTTTTATACCTCTTGTCCAATATTTTTACTCTTTCTTACCGTCGATTAGACTTCATTTTACTTAATTCTTCTTTTAGATATTCATAAACGTAACTTGAAGATTCATAATATAGATGTGTTTCAAAATCATTCAATTTCTCAAATGTTTCTGAATTATATACAATATCCATAGCTTTCTCCATAGATATACTATAATCTTCAACTAAGTATTGAATCAAATCTTGAGTTATACACTCCACTAAATAATTTAGTTTTTCTAATACCATTTTTTAAACTCCCTTCAAATACTGTATAGCCTTTGCAGTATGGAATGAATATTGATCTGTTAATTCTTTATATGTAAGTTCTTTTATTAATGTGTCTATATTAATTAACCCATTTACATAAGTCCTAAATAGTACGATAATATCATCATCTGCAACAGGTCCAATTACCAAATCATATTTATTATCGCAATTACATTCTTTGCTATCTTTAAATTTAAAGTTTCTATCTCTATTATTTAATATAAATTTTGCCCACTCTTTTGACGGTTTATTAAATTTTTTTATATTTATCTCTTTATCTTTAAATATTTTTTCGTCTAACTCGAATGTATTTATCGTTTTTATTCCACCTTTTATCTTAACCACTCTTTCTGCCATGTATTCTGCTTGTTTTTTTATAGTTGTACAATAAAAACCTTGTCCAAAGTCTTTATACGGTTTACATTTTGATAAATCTATTTTATCTATTTTTAAGTTTGAACCATGATAGAGAATCATTTCATATTTCCTCCATTTTTTATACATATTTGTTTTAAATCATCTACCGCATCATCTAAGCTAACGGTATGTTCTGCTTCATAATTTTCTTTTAAAAATTCTAATCCTTTAAAATCTCTTAAATATAAATATGCTTCTTTACTTGTGATTTTATTTTGTTTTGCAAATTCATTTATACATATTACAATATAATTAATAATATTTATTTCTTGTTTAGACATTTTCTCCTCCATACTTTTTTATAGTTTTATTAGTTGATTTTCAATATGAATTTATATTATTATGTTTAAAAATCCACAGTTTCCATTTATATTATAACATAGAGGCTGAATAATTTTCAATTAGATAAATAAAAAATTCCATTTCTTTTTATATTTTTAGATATTTATATATTCAAACTCTCTTTTAATATAGACAACATAAAACACTAAAAGTAAAATTACTCTTAGTGTTTTATATTTATTAGCTATCATCAGCGATATTTGCATCTGGGGTAGTTACAATAGTTTCATTTTCTATTTTGTTCTCAAGTTGTGGTGAACTATCAATTTTTGGTATCTCTTCTTCTTTTGCTGTTTCATTTTTCACAGTTCTATTACTATCTTCATCAATAGTTTCATTCTCTTTTTGTGTTTCTTCATAAGTATTGCTATAAGAAGAAGTTGGTTTGTGCTCTTCTTTATAAATCCCTAACTGTTTGTCATCTATTTTCTCAGGTACGATATTTTCTTCAACTTGTTGATGTAAAACATCTTCTTTAACTGTATTATTCTCTTCAAAAAGCATTACATCTTTATTTGGTTTATTTGGATCACTATTTTTTAGTTTTGGCAACTCTCCACTATTAACTTTAGATAAATCCCAAATTTCTGTAGAAAACTGTAGCTTTTGTATAAAGAATGCATCAGTTAAGTCGTTCTTATCTATTGTAATTATTACAGAGGAAATATCATCATTTCTTTTGTCTGTAGCTATTCCTTTTGTATTAGATAGCTCATAGTTATTAGCATAACTATTCTGTTTGTCTTTTTGTATTAGTTTAATAATATCTGTTTTTCCATCGAATTTGTATCCATCAAATTTTTGGTTTGTAAGTGATAAGTTGTTATTTATATTTACAGCATTAACTGCTTCGCCTATAAATCCTCCTGAAGTTTCTGGAGCTTCCATATCTACTCCGACAAAATTATTATTCAAAGTAGCACTATCTGCTTTTCCTACAAATCCTCCAACACAATTCTCTTTTAAAACAATATTATTAACTAAATTTCCAACTGCATAACAATTGTTAATCTTGGAGTTTTCTACTCTACCTATAAATGTACCAACATCTGTACCATATGAAACTACTTTTGCATTTACACTTGTTTCTTGTATAGAACTTCCATTTCTAGCGCATCCTGCAAGTCCTCCAACATAAGCATTTGCATTAATTACGATGCCTTTCGTATGTACATTCTTTAAAATAGAATTATCAAGAATACCCGCAATACCTCCAACATTGTCTGTCGCATTAACTGTCGAGTTTTCTATAACAACATTAGTTATTGTAGAGTCCTCAACTTGTTTACTTAAAACTCCTATGTTTTCAGCTTCAGTACTAATTAATGCATTTTGTATTTTGATGTTTTCCACCGTTGCTCCATTTAATGAATTGAATAACGGCTTCCTATTTCCAGAAATTACATAGTTATTACCATCTAATGTTCCAGTAAATTGTGTACTAATTACAGATTCACCATCTACATATTTAGATAAGTCTATATTATTATTAAGTTTAATAACTCCATCTGGATATTCTTCAATTTTATTTATAAACTCCTCAGCATTTGTTACTACTTGTTCATTTTTTACATCAAGTTTTTCAGTAGAGTTAATCGTTGCGCCATCTTTTTTACTGAAAGGTTCAATGTTAAAGTCATTTGTTTCTTTTCTTATCTGTTGGAAATACTTTTT
This sequence comes from uncultured Clostridium sp., assembly GCA_964620415.1. Taxonomy (GTDB): domain Bacteria; phylum Bacillota; class Clostridia; order TANB77; family CAG-508; genus CAG-269. The sequence continues at coordinate 13,346 of CAZUHD010000030.1, read as the reverse complement.
CTTAACAGCAGTACTCATTTTAAGATTTCTATCTTTTTTACCTGCATCTTCTTTTAATGCTTTTAAGTATTCTTCGTATATTTCCTTTGCATTTACATAAGTTCCTTCATCATCGTAATGCTTGCTAAGTTCTTTATATCTATCTAATTTATATTTCTCATATGTTATATTTTCATCTTTCATAATATAACGTAATGCAGATAAGTCTGTCGTTTTTTCATTTGTATGCTTTTTACTTGCTATATATGATAAGCTGTAGTATGCACAAAGTCCATCATAATATCCTCCTTCTCCTGCCATTTGCCATGCTAGATATTTAAAGTTTGCACCATCTGGTCTATTATTATCTGCATGTGGCTGATACCAGTGAATATTAAATATAGAATCTGTATCTGCACCAGGAGATTGTTTTGTATATTCTTTAACACCTGGTCTTAGCATTATCTTATTGTTCCAAAGCTTCTCCATACTATCTAATCCGCCCATAGCATTTACTTCTTCAGTAGTTAGTGGTGTGTATGCAACTACATCATCACCTGCTTCTTGGTTATCAGTTTCTGGATAAGAAACCTTAACAGAAATACTTGCTTGCTCTTCTGGCGTAAGCTCAAAGTATGCTTTAGCCTCTATCCAATCTAAGAAGTCATTTACTCTAAAGTATTTGTTATAGAAAGATTGAAGTTTTGCATCTGTTTCAACACTTGAACGTCTTAGGTTTTGAGTTGAGTTCTCACTTACAGGTGTTTCATCAAAGATGTTTGGACTTACCCAGCCATCTCTATAATATTGTTGTAAAAATCCTGCTGCATAATCTTCAGCATCTCCTCTACGTCCATATCCATTCATAAATAGTTTGCTATCTTGGTTATGCAATGTTTCATGTGTTCCAACTCTAAAGTTATCAAACATTCTTATTACTACCCAATACACTTCGTTACCATTTGCATAAGCACCTCCGCTCATTGCAGACCATCTATTGACTGCTTCTGTAAAGTATTTATGGTATGGTTCTTCGGTTGTTAGAGGATTATTATATATAGTTTCTTCTCCTCTACCTGTTAAAGTAAATCTTTCATCATAGTTTACATCGCATATTTTGTTCATAATTTCGCTTCCCCAATAATTATATGCAAATGTATAGAACCATTTAACTTCATCGCACCATTTTGTAACTTTCTTTTCAAATTCTGCCATCTGTTTTTCATCATTTGGGTCAGTTACATATACACGTAAAGATCCAAAATATGCTTGTGTTGGAGATGATGCTACATACATACAATTATCTGGTACTGACATAAGAGGTAAGAAGTCTGTTTGAACTTTACTATCTCTTAGTAAGTGATCCCATAATGTATATTCTGTTTTTTCTCCTGCTTCACCATCTAATTTTACTTCATAATATTTTCCACCATGCCAATTAGCTTTAAACCAATCATTACCATTTTGATATTTTGTAAGGTTAGTTACATAGTAGTCTAAGAACAATCCTAAATTAGATATTTTTGTATATTTTGACATATAAGAATTATAGAAAGTTGCAGTAGCATCTGTTTTAGAATTTGTTCCTTGTACTAGCGAAGATGCAAGATAATTAAATGTCATATCTATATTAAACATTTCATTTGAATGGAACATTACTGCATCAGCTAAGTTTATACCATCCATATCTAGATTATACCAATACGTAAAATAGTTATATGCAAATAACAATTCTTTAAGTTTGCCATTATCTACAAGTTCCTGTCTAATCTTATAGTCAAGTACATCACTTTCAAAATGTGGTGTATAACCCATATTTACAAGTGCATTTATTACAAACTCTCTTAAATGGTACTTAGTATATTTTTCAAAATGCTCTTTGTATAATCTGCTATCTTCTTCTATCTTGTCAGTAAGTGGTGCAAGATCTTTTTCAAAGTCATATTTTGATGCAACATCAATAAGTTCTGCTATTATATCTTGATTTGGATCTAAGATATATTCATTATAGTTATATCCAATATTTAGGTCAGTTATCATATATGAAGCTACATCACCATAATAATCATCAAAATCAATATGGTATGTTAATTTTGTTCCATCTTCAAATACGATGTAAATTTTATCTAAACTATTGTAATTTTCTTTAGTTAAATATGTTACCATGTGACCTTCCTTATTAAATGGAACAATATATTTAACAAGTTTTGTATTTAACATATTGTTTTCTGCTATCTTATTTCCATCTCTAATTATTTCTTTTGCATCGTAAAATGGCATTAGTTTATACATATTATTATATGTTATTTCTCTATCTGGATTATATCCCTCAAGCTTTGACACCCTATTGTAATCTGGAATATATACATTTGGATTTTTTGGCTGTGTTCCTTCATCATTAAATGATGTAGAAACTCCTTTAAGTACTGGTAAGTTTTCTGCTGAAGCATTGTCTGGTATTATCCAAATATTTTTATCAAGCTTTAAGTCTTTTTCAAAGAATGCTTTATTTATATCTTTCCTTGAGATTGTTTCAACTGTACCATCTTTAGTATCATTTGGTGTTACTGCTGTATCTAATTGATAGTTCTTTTCAGACTTTTTAGATAAGCTACAACCCTCAAAGTTATATATTGGTGCAACAGCATGATTTCCTTCTACTAAACTTAAGTTATGGTCAAGATTTACAGTAGAATCTTTGCTACTCTCAGGATTTTGATGATTTGAAATTATACCACCATTTCCGTAACCATATTCTTCTGTAAATGCAAAGTATGCTGACATTTTTAAGTTTATTATATTATGAGAAATTGTACTTGTATTATCTGATACTGCGACTAATCCTCCATTTCTCCACCAACCAGATGAAATATATCCTTGTACATAACAATTTTCAACTTTTGAGTTTCTTACAAGTAGCACTACAGCACCTGCTATACTTTGAGTTTGATATGTTGTATTGAATGCTATATTTGTACTACTAGAGTTTTCAAGTACAGAGCCATCTGATAACTCATATACGAATGTTCCTGTACCATTTCCAGAATCTACAAAATTTTGTATATGTACATTTGTAATCTTTGTACCATTTGTTGCATAAATTGCAAGTGAACCTTTAGAGTCATGACCAGTAAGTTTAACATCATCTATTACAAGATTCTTAATTGTAGCTCCATCTAGCTTATTAAATAATGGCTTAATTAAATTAGTTATCTTATGTCCATTACCATCAATTGTTCCCTTAAAGTCAAAGTCTATATATGCCTTATCATTTCCTCCTGTATAATCAGATAAATCATAGTCTTTATCAAGTACTATACTTTCTTTAGGATTTGCTCTCATTCTATCTACAAGAGATTTAAATGATCCTTTATACTCGTATCCTCCTTCAGATTCAAGTATATCAAGCGTAACTTCTAGTGGTTTTAGTTCTTCCTCTCCTGTATATACCATAGCATCTTCATAAGCAAGTATAAGTTTTAGTTTATTTCCTTCTACACTATAACTTGTTATTTTACTATAAAATGCTGGAATATTTTTCATTGTAACTTCTACTAGACAGTTATCTAAAACTTTAAGATTGTCTTTTGTTAAGCTATCAACTTTTACTGCTCTTCCATAATCGTCAAATCTAAATAACTTAATATCTACAATATCTTTCATTTCAATATATCTAGTTACAGTAGAAACAATTTGATAATGTATTTTCTCATCTTGGTGATAGTTTTCCTTGCTCTCTTCGTCTTTGCTTCTGTTGTATGTTGAGTAAATAGTTACATAGTATTTTTCAGCTAAGCCCTTTTTAAATGTGATATTATTTGTACCAACATTAAGTGTATTTTGGCTTAAATTAACTTCACTGTTATACTCATCTTTCAACTCAATCTTTAATTCTTTATTTGCATTATCTATGTCTTCTACTTCAATTGATAAGTTAATTTCATCAGAGTTATTTTCATTTGACTTACTACTGAAGTTTTTAACCCTTACTGCATCTTTTAATATTTCATATTTAAATGACTTATTAGTAAGTTCTACTTCATTTCCACTGTTTAAAGTAATAGCACTAATGTTTAAAGTAATTTCTTCTGCCTTATCTCCACCTTGAAGATTGATTAAATAAGTATTAGCTTCTTCTGTGTTAGATTCAGCTTCTTCAAGTTCGTAAGTTTCTCCATTTATTGTAATTTTTTCTGGATATAGAGCATTTTCTTTTGTCTTACAGTCTAAGTATAATTTAATATCTTCACCTTTTTCAAAGTACTTAGTTTCTTCTCCTTTACTATTAACTGTTTTAATATTTGTAATATCTACGCTATAATCTCCAGTAAGCATTACCTTTTTGCTAAATATTGTATTTTCAATGTAGTCATTATCATCGTTTTCCATTTGAAGTTCATTATTATCTAAGTCATATGTTGCTTTAACTTCAAAATCTAATAACTTATCTTTTTCTACATTAAAGCTTACTTTATTTTCTCCACACTGTATTTTTTCTTGTTTTTCACCAATACAAGCATACAGTGTATTTGTACCAATTACTGAATCTGGATCTATTAAATCAAATGTAAAGTCTATCTTTCCATTTTCAAGATCATTTACAGATTTAAAGTTTGTAATATATGGTACTTCTTTTAGTACTTCAATTTTATCTTTCATATTGAATTCTTCAACATCGCCATTACTAAACTTAACTTGTGTTACATTAATTTCTTCTATACCAGGTTCGTCTTTTGCTGTATAATATACTCTATACATTTCATCTTTTTCAAGTGGTTGAACTTCATAGTCTTTTCCATTTATTGTAAGTGCTGAAATACTTACTGCTTTATCTTGATTTGAATGGTCTTCTTTATCTATTTTAATTACCTTAGTACTACTAATAACATAATCTATCATAATTGTTTCATTTTGCTTTGGATATTTAGTAGAAAGTTCACTTTTTAAAATAGATGTATTAATACTAGATATATATTTTTCATCTTTAAATGTATAATCTTCTAACCAATCATCATAGTCTTTTATTTGATATAATTTACCAGTAACCTTTAATCTATATACTGATGTTGGAGGATATGGTATGTCAAATTCAATACTATTTTTATTTTTTGGATCTTCAATTTCTTTTGTTTTTATAATTTGACCATGTGAGTCCATAAGTGTAAATATAAGTGATCCTGCTAGTTTATTATCTTTATCTTCAAACTTAAATGTAAATCTTGCTGTTTGTTCATCTATGTTTTCAATAAAGTCTAATATTTCAAACTTAGGTGTTGCCATTGTAACCATACATGGAACCGTCTCATTAACATCAAATGCTGTACCATTTTCAAGAATTACTTTTTGATATGTGATCGATGTTTGATCAGCAGATTTTGCTACATATTCTCCTCTATATCTATGCATATGTTCATCATCAAATTTTTGACTAGTATCTGTTTTTTCTTGTACTTCATATTCAACATCATCAATTATTACTTTTTTAACCATTTGGTCTGTGCCTGTTGAACAATCAAATAGAAATGGATAAGGTTCAGTTGTTGTAAATGGATAAAAACCTGATGCATCTTTAAAGTCTAGTTTGTAGTTAAGTTTGCCAGTTAATTTATATTGCTCATTATATATATCTTTTGATATTACATAATTTATTTCTGGCTCTTCATCTGTACTATTTTCTCCCTCAAGAGCAGCCTCAGATGTAGTAGCTACATCACTTTTTATTTTAAATATTCCTTTTATTTTATCAATTATAGTTTCCTTTGGGGCATCTGGTCTTTGGTCATATGTTACATTTACTGTTACATCATATGGAGTATTAGTATTAGACATTTTAACCTCATCTAAGTCTAACTCATAATCATCAGTTTTGCTTATTTCAAGCTCTTCAGTATGTTTTACTTCATCATTTTCTTTAACAATGAATTTTGGTTTTGGATTAACCAATGCATGATCTTTATCATTAATCTTAAATGTAATCTTTCTATTTTCTTCATCAATTGTAAAATGAGTAAGTGTTGGTATATCTTTAAATACCTTAATTTTTACATAATCTGGATTATCTTTATAAGATGCTTCAACAAGACTTGTTCCAATTTGTATTTTTGTTACTTTTACTGGATATACATTGCTTTCTTCTGGTGCTTCCACTGTAATAGAATATGTGTCTTCTATAATTTTACCCTTTTCATCTGTAACTTTTTTAGCATTATATGAAACATCATCTACATAGATTTTCTTAACCTCTTGGTCAAGGTTAGTGTTTATCTTAAATGTTAATGTTACATCTTCACCTTTATTTACATATTCTTTATCAATACTTTGGTCAATAATCGATACTCTAGGCTCTGCAACTTTACTTTTTGTAAATAATGATTTTTCTTCAAGTGTATTACCATCACCTATATCACATGTTGCTCTTAGCTCAATACTATATGTATTTAGCTTTAGAAGTGACATTTTAAAGCTTGTTTTTGCTTCTTCTAAGTCCTCTAATTCTTTAGTTGCAACTATAGCTCCTGAACTTGTTTTCATATATGCTGTAAATTTTCTTATTGAGTTATCTGGGTCATCTATTGTATAAGAAAGCTCTGCTTCACCAGTTCCAACATTTTCAACTATTTCACTTACATTTTGAGCCGTAGGTACAGCAAATTCATACGTATAAGACAAGCTTCTATCAATATGGAATGTCTTATCATCTATCTTTGCACTTTCAAGATATAATTGATTTACACCTTTATTAGCAGGTTCAAGTTCTATTTCATAAACATTGTTACTGTTCTTTTTAGCAACGCAATCTATACCATTTATCTTAACAGTATCAACATCATGATAAGACAATACACTATTTTCAAATGTGATAAGTACTTTACCACCAAGAGGAACTCTCTTAGATATTGCAAGATTTCTTATCTGGAAGTTTGGTTCATCTTGCTTTAAAATTTCAATTTCATCTGTATTAAATATCTCTTTTCCATTATATTCTTCATGTGAGCATAAGGCATAATTATTCTCTATTGTAATCATATATTTTTGTCCAGGAATTAAGTCTTTAAATGTATGATGATTTTCTCCATTTACAATTTTTGCTTTTTCTTCAGTATTTGTTTCTGTGTTTGATAGTTTAACATAGCTTTCATTTAATGCATTATCTTCATCTAAAATATCAAAGTTAATTGTTATTGTATTTTCATGATTATATGCTGAATAATTAGACATTGTAGGTTTAGTTTTTAATACTTCAATTGTAGCTTTAGGACTAGGCTCTTTAAATTTTTCACTTGGTATTACTTTTGTACTACTTGATTTTGCACTTGTAACTTCAAAGCATTGCTCTCCACACGAGGTACTTGCATAAAATTCAACATAATAGTTATATCCACTTTCATCTTCAAGCTTTTGTACAGTATATTCAATACTATCAGATACTTCTTTGCTTGTATCTTTTATACTTATGCTTTCAAGTTCAAAGTCTACTTCACTTTCATAGTTAAACTTAAGGTCTATTTTCTCACCCTTTTTAAAGTGAGTTGATTTTATTCCTTCTTCATTATATGTTGCCATATCATTTATTTTAAAGCCATAATCTGATATAAGCTTAAAGGTTCTAGTTTCATTTACTGTTCCTGTATTTTTATCTTCATCTTCTTCTCTTACATTAAAATCTCTATCATATACAATTTCAAAATCAATATTATGTTCTATGTCAGGCTCAACTTGAACTCCCCATGTATTTGCTCCAACTTTAAGTTCATGTTCTTCACCTTTAAATTTAGCTTTTGCAGAAACGAATGCGTTATCTGTGTCAGTTATGTCTATATTAAATACTACTGTACTTAGCTCTACTATATCTGTTGATGTAATTTTAAATGAAGGTATGTCTTTTAATACTTCAATTACATCTGTTGCTGTATTTCCTGGTGTATTAATACCATTTGATTCACCAAAGTATACTTTAGTTACTTTTATATTTAATATATTGCTTTCATTTGGTACTGTATATGATATTTTATATACTCCATCTTCTTCAGTCTTTTGTAATATATATTCTTCACCATTATTTAGTACAATCTTTGTAGGTTCTTGTGCCACATTTGAACTTATCTTGTACTTAATTTCAATTGTTTCACCTTTTAAAGGATAAGAATTAGATATATCTTCAGTTGTTACTTCTATATTTTGAACTATTTCAATTGATTCCTCACTTGAACTTATGAATTCATCTATATGATCAATACCATCTACGGCATCATATGTTGCATGAATAGAAGCACTATATTTTCCCGATTGGATTATATTAAATTCAGTTTCAGATATTTCTGGATTTAATTCTTGTGTTTCGAAAATTTCGTCTTTTTCGTCTTTAAGTTTGACACTTATTTCTTTTAACGTTTTATCATTATCGATTGTTTTAAATGAAACTTTTATTTTTTCATTATCAACCAACTGAAGAACAACATTTTCAATCAATGGTTTTTCTTTAAATATTACTGCTGATGGTTTTTCTTCAAGTCCTACTACTATGTTATTTTGAAGTACTACACTTGAAACAACAATCTCTTGTCTTTCACCAACTTTATCATTAAATGGATATTCAAATATATATGTGTTTTCTTCATCTTCAACCTTTTGTGTATCAAGGTTTTTGTCATCAACTATAACAGATGAAATGCCATATATTGATGAATTTTGAGATTTAAATTTAAGTTTAGCACTCTTTGTAACATTGCTATCTACATCTATAACTTCAAGATTAGTTACAGATAATTTATAGTCTTTAGTGTATTCTACGTTTTCAAGTCTTTCAAAAACTTTTGTTGTTTCATGTTTTCCATTTTCTCTATCTTTATCAAGGTCAAATGTAATTTCAAGTTCTACTTCATATACAATATTTTCTTCTAAATTAAGATCATATTCATATTTATCTTTTTCAAGTGATACTTCTTCTTGAGCTTGAGTGTTTGTATTTTTAATTATTATTCTACCACTTATAAAGCTATCATCTTTATCTGTTAATTTAAATGTTGCCCTAGGATTACTTTGGGTTGTATCAACATTAAAGTTTGAAACTACTGGTTCACTCTTTAATACTTCAATGCTACTTTCATAGCTTACATCGACTATCTCACCATCTGTATATTCAAGCTCTGTAATTAATAATTTCTCATCTCCTGCTGTATCTCCTGCTGTGTATTTTATCTTGTATGTATCTTCATTATTTTCAACTACTTCACATCTAGTTTCATTGATTAGAATCTTAGATACTTTTTCATCTGTATTATCTTTTATAGTATAAGTTATATCTACTTGTGATAACTTATTTACATATTCATCTTTGCTATCACTTACTATGTTTGCAGTTATTTCTACTTTAAGACTGGTTTCTTTTATAACTTCTGCCTTATGTTCCATACCATCTACTCTATCATAATCAGCTATAATTTGAACAGTATAACATCCTGCTTCTTCAATTTTGTCAAAGTAAACTTCTGCACTTGTTTTATTAATATCTATTGCATCACGAATTGCCACGCCATTTCCATCTACAATAAGTACTTTAGCATTTTCCATTATGCCTTCTTCATCTATCACATCAAATGTTACATGAACATTATCAGGAGTATTTGTTGCGACTAAATTTTCAATCGTTGGTGCATTCTTAAATATTTCAAATGTCTTTCCTTCTTCAAGTGGTAGCTCTACTCCATTTTCAAGAACTACATCTGTAATAGTAATTTCTTGATTATCTTCACTTGTATAAGGTATTAAAGCATAGCTCTCGCCTTCTTCTTTAACTACTGGGTATTTTTCCCCATGTGCTACTACAAATGAAGTATTATAATCACCTGCATTAGTGCATGAAATTTTAACTTTAACACATGATTTTTCTCTATCTATACTTACACCTTTAATTTCAAACTCTAGTTTATAGTCATCTATAAATTTTATCTCTTTTTCAGCAAATATTTCACTAAATTCGTGTTCATTTATACCATCACCTTTAGTTTCATCTAAATCATATTTACCAACAATTTTTAATATATATGTATCAGTTTCAATGCCTTGAATTTGAGCTTCATTTTCACCTTTTACAATTTCTTTACCTTCAAGTACGGTTTCTCCTGTATCAATATCTTTAATTACGAGTTTAGCTTCTCCTACTTTTGCATCATCTTCATCAGTATATTTAAATGTAACTTTTACATGATCTTCTTCATAATTGAAACTATATTCTGTGATACTAGGTTCACTCTTTAATACTTCAAAATTAGATTTATAGTATGTACTTACTTTACCTTGATTTGCAAAAATAATTGCTGTTACTTCAAGAAGTACTTTACCTGATTTTTCTGGTGTGTTAAAGCTTACTTTATATGTTTCATCATCATTTTTAGTAGCACTTAGTGTTATACCATTTATTTCTATAGCTGTTATCAAATCATCTGTATTTGTTTTTATAGTAAATGCTACATCTTTATTTTCATTCTTTTTAACATAAGTGTTATCTATTGTGCTGCTTATTATGTTAACTTCAATTGGCTCTTTTTCTGGTTCTTTTCCCGGTTCTTTGTACTCTATTTCTTTTGTTCTTTCTATGCCATCTGCAAGGTCAAATGTAACCTTTATTTTTACTATGTACCCTTTAGATCTATCAACATCAAATTCTACTTCATTTTGGCTATCTAGCACATCTTTTTCAACTATTACATTTCCCTCTATATCTGTTAAATATACAGTTATATTCTTAATTGCTCTGTCACTATCTTCTCTTGTAAATGAAACTTTTGCTTTTTCACCTTCGTATATGACCTTTATGTTTGTTATATTTGGTTCATCTTTTAGATATATATATTCTAAAGTTTGACCCACATTATAGTGTTTTCCATTTGTTAAAATAACTTCATTGACTATAACACTATTTTTACCTTTTACGCCTTTTTCAATCTCTGAACTATATACATTTTGATCTTTATGTACTTTATATTCTTTTGAATCTATTACCACATATTCAACATCATAATATGAGTTATATTCATTTTCAAATGTAACTCTAAGTACATCTCTGCTTGTAACTCTATCTGTTATAGTCAAATTCTTAGCTATAAAGCCATAGTCAGCTTGAATAGTAAAGTCTTGTGCTACAAGTGTCTTATTACCTCTATTGTCTTCTGGTTTTCCAAACACATCACTATCTAGGTCATATGTAGCATCTACTCTTACATTATATTTGTTATTTTTGTCTAAGTTATTGATTTGATATGAGTTTATACCATTTTGAACTTCTTTAGATTCATATACTGTATTTTCGTTTTCATCTGTTACTATAATTTTAGCTTCTTTTAAAGCATTGTCGTTATCAATAATCTTAAATGAAATTTCTGGTATTTCTTTTTCAGTATCTATTTTAAATTCACTAAGCTTAGGTTCATCTTTTAATATATCTAAAGTTACCTTGTACTGTGTATCTACAACTTTTCCATTATCTAAAACAACACCACTTATAACTATATCACATAGTCCTGCACTATTTTTAGCTGGAAAAGTTAATTTATATCTATTTTTTTCTACCTTGGTAACAGGATATTCTTGCCCATCTATAATTACAGCCTTAACACTAGTATATGGTGTTAAATTAATATTTAAATCTAATGTAACATTTTCTCCTTTTTTTGGAGTTACATTACTTATACATGTATCTTTAACATCTGTACTATAATTTGGTTGTTCAGGATTTGCAGGACCTGATTCATTCCCAGTAGAAGGTGGTTGTTCAGGATTTACAGGACCTGTTTCATTTCCTGTAGAAGGTGGCTGCTCAGGATTTACAGGACCTGATTCATTTCCTGTAGAAGGTGGCTGCTCAGGATTTACAGGACCTGACTCATTTCCT
>CAZUHD010000030.1:0-1377 GCA_964620415.1 uncultured Clostridium sp. | reverse complement strand
CAGGACCTGTTTCATTTCCTGTAGAAGGTGGCTGCTCAGGATTTACAGGACCTGACTCATTTCCTGTAGAAGGTGGTTGCTCAGGATTTACAGGACCTGTTTCATTTCCTGTAGAAGGTGGCTGCTCAGGATTTACAGGACCTGACTCATTTCCTGTAGAAGGTGGTTGTTCAGGATTTACAGAACCTGTTTCATTTCCAGTAGAAGGTGATTGCTCTTCACTTTCAACTATGCTTACATTATAGTTTTGATCTTTTGCTCTATCTAAAACAGATGCAACATCTGTTACAGTTAATTCTCCATCACCATTTAAATCTTTATCTTCTAATTCATCGTCATTTTGTGGTTTTTTTATCTCAAGAATATATTCTAATATGTATTTTGAATCTTCGTAGTCTACTAGTCCATTTTCATCAACATCAGCATCTTTTTTGTTTACATTTTTTACTACAAAGAATAATGCTACAACTGTAGCTATGGCTAACACGGATAGTATAGCAATTATAGTATTAATGTTTTTTAAGCCTTTTTTCTTCGTTATAAAATATATAACACATGATATGATTACAAGTAGTAAAATTACTAACAGCAAAGTAGCCCAAGGAAAGCTTTTTTCTACCTTAATTGTAGAATCTTCTTCGGTTGGTACATTAATGTTATTATTTGGTATACTTTCACCTTCTGATAGACCATCTTTTTGTACTGTTACATCTATACTTTGACCATCAATTTTTATGTCTTTTTCGCCATCAGATGCAACTATATTATTAACGGTAATAGCTGTTTTACCTCCTTTTGCATCTTCCTTTACTTTTAGTGTAAATTCTAAAAGTTTATCACCGCTTTCTCCTTTTTTATTTGTTAAAGCAAATTTATTGTTTTCTTTATTATATACAATATCAGACCAGTTTTCTTGTCCTTTAAAATCTTCTTCTTTAATGACATCAAAAACTTCCTCATCATAGCTTAGTTTTGCACTATAAGCATATAATTGGGTTGTATCAGATTCTATGTCAATTGAAACAGTAATATTTTCTCCTGCTTTAACTTGATTTTTATCGACATTTAATACTAGATTATCTTTTGCTTCTACATTAAAAGTAAATGTAAATAATGTTACAAACATTATTATTGTAGTTAAAATCGATTTCTTCATTTTCTTTCTCCTTCATCATAAATCTTATGTATATATTTTATAAGATTTTTTATTTAAAGTCAATTTTATTATATTAAATTTTTCTCATTTTGTGCAAAATACCTGTTACAGTTCACAGTATAAAAAAATTAATCCTGCAATCTCATATACTTTCCAAACTTATCTTTTTTTTGTCTATTTGTGTTAATAAAGATTAAATAATGTAACTTTTTATTAGATTT
>CAZUHD010000029.1:0-16587 GCA_964620415.1 uncultured Clostridium sp. | reverse complement strand
TCGAAAAGTTTGTAACTTCAAAATATCCATTATGGTCAATTATTCTAATATAGTTCTCTGGTACATCTATCTCAGGAGTTGCAATTCCTTCTATGTAATTTTGCACTATTTTTCTTTCTGCTGGATTATCATCAACAAATACAAAACTATCTGCTCCTAAGTTTAATTCTTCTGCAATGTCTTTAACATTTATGTTTTTAGGATTCCAATTTGCTTTGATGATTATAAAATCTTCTGGCTTTAATGTTCCAGCTGGATGGTTTAATCCTGCTATTGCATTTTCATATTCATTTTTTGAGTCTATGTTTAGTATAATTCCTATGTCTTTATGTGCTTTTAGATAACTTTGGAATTCTGAATAGACTTGTCCACTCGGAACTTCTGGTCCTATTGATAAATTTTCTACTCCATCATCTCCAACTATTCCTCCCCAAAGTGTGTTATCTAAGTCTAATACAAATGCTTTTTTATTTTTACCATATATTGATTTTATAATGTTTGCTATGTTGAATGACAAATATGGTATTGCTGGAACTTCCATTGCATATTTATACATATGCCAGTAAAATTGATTCGCCCATTTATCTAATCCATAACATGATGATATATAATTTATATCATTTATAAAAAAGTTTTTTGTACTGTTTGCATAATCGTAAAATTTTTGGTTTAACTTTGTTATAAAGTTTATCCTTCCATGAATATCTACTGCATCTTTATTTCCTAATAAACGATAATATGGATATTCAAAATTGTTTTGTATTATTATGCTATTGAATTTTTTACTTAATTTTTCCCACATTTTTTTAAATTTTTCATATTCACTATTTAGCATATTTTCAATACTTTTTTCATCATCACGCATTGTTGGATATTCCATTATGTTTCTATTTGTTGTATGAATATAAATAATATCTGGATTAAAATTATCTAATTCTTCATTTCCAAATATTGCATCTTCATAAAATTGATTATATTCTGATTCATAAAAATTTGGCTTTATGCCATAGTTTAATAAAAATAATTCTAGCATATTTTTTATCTCACTAGTAGTTGATCCACCTAATATTGCTATATTCTTTTCAAGTAAGTCTTTTTGTAATAATAAGTCCTTTTTTATTTTCTTCTTTTTTTTCAATATCTCATTAGCATTAAACGGATATTCTAATTCTTTCATTTCTTTACTCCCTCATTTCTGTCAATTTTAATTAAAAACCATTGACTTTTGTTAGCAAGTTTTTAATTAAAATTCACAATTAATAATTTATTTTTCTAAGTATTCTGGGTGTTTTATATACCAATTTATTGTCTTTATTATTCTATCTTCAAATTTAGTTTTAGGTTTCCAATTAAACTCTGTTTTTAATTTACTTGGGTCTATTGCATATCTATAATCATGTCATTTTCTATCTTCTACATATTTATTATTTACTGTTTTTTATTTTTGTTTGCTACTTCTAGGTTTATCTGGAGTGTTCATTTGAATTAATCCTTTTTCCATAAGTAGTTTTATGTAACTATATTTTATTGCTCTTATGTTTTTATAAGCGTTCTTATCAGCAATTTCTCTAGCGCATTTTTTTCTATATAAAATTTTAAAATTATTTTCTCAACTTGGCTATTTACTTGGTCATTTTTTAGTTTTTCTGGATATAATTCAGGATATTTACCATTATAGAATGTTACAACAAAATCATTTCTTTCATTTCTTATTCAATTTTCTTCAATCATATAAGGGCATGCATCATCTAACCTAATTATAAATTTTAGCATTCTATTTCCTCCACTTTCTAATAAAATTTTAATCTTATAATTTAAGTTTTCTACAAATATTTTAATAAATGTCGTAAAATTCTTTTATTGAATTTTGTTTCTTCATTAATAAATCCAAAGTTATTTCATACGCATTTATACTACATTTTTCTTTATAATAAGGATTATTAATTTTTTCTTTCTTTGGTAATTCTAATACTCTATTTATAGCATTTTCTATTTCTTCTATATTACATTTTACATCTATAATAGATTTTCCTTTAATTCGTCCTTTTTGCCTATCTCCTATGTTAATAGTGTAGCAATTAAGAGTAGGAGCTTCTATAATCCCAGAACTAGAATTTCCAATTAAAGCAATGCTATTCTTTAATAAATAATGATATGCATCTGGATGAAGATTTTCAAAATAAATAGCATTATTATATTTTTTTACAAAACTATTTATAGAATTTCTAATGTCATCTGAATCAGTATCTGAATTAGTACCTAAGAATACAAATTTATATTTTTCGATAAATTTTGAAACAGCTTTTAACAAAATAGTAATTTGTTCTATTGATGCACTATAAGTTAAAGTTTCTGGATGAAATAATACAATAAAATATTTATCATTTATAAATTTGTACTCATAAACATTAACATTATTCATATTGATATTTTTACAATTTTCACTTCCCATTGCACCTATGTTAAAAACCCTATCTGGAGACTCACCCAGTTGAATTACTCTTCTTCTGTACTCTTCTGTACTTGTAAAATGATACATACTCATTTTAGTAATAGAATGTCTTATAAACTCATCATAATTTCCCAATGTAATTTCTCCACCATGTAAATGAAGAATTTTTAAATTATTCATAGCAGCAGCAGTTGCAACACTTAACATTTCATATCTATCACCTAATAATATTATCAAATCGTATTTATAATCTGCAAAATAATCTCCAAACATATTTAAAGTTTCTGACATATTCCTTATAATCGATTTATTATCAGTAGAATTTAAGTTTGTTTTAAATTTTTTTATAATATTAAATCTGTCATTTTCTATAATACGATATCCAGCACCATATTTTTCATCTAATAATGAACCTGTTACTAATATTTCTAAATTAATATCTTTATTATTATTTAATAACTTCAAATAATTTCTTACTATTCCATAATCAGCTCTTGAACTTGTAACATAAGCTATTTTATACATATTTATTTCTTGTATGATATATTTAGTAACTTAAATAACCATACACTCCTTTCGTTATTTTCTAATATTTAACTTTCAATATGTCCATCTGTTTTATAGAATTTTTATTTTTCTATTGATTTTTCATAGTTGTCCTCCTTTAATATTTTTTCTTCTAATGTATTCTCTACTTTATAGAAAATATATCCGCAAAAACAACAAATAATTATATTAATACATATAACAATTAAATCATTATTAATAAATTTATAAATATATTTTGATAATGTAATATAATAAACCATCTGTGTTAAGAATATGTGATAAGAAGCTTTACTAATTTCTTCTAGAATTTTACAATTAATTTTCACATTATTTAGTATATATACTATAATTGGTATAATATATAAATTACTGAATATTGCCGTTCCCTTCCAATATTTTATAAATACATCACACTTAAGATACTGAACTAGAATGATATATGTAATTCCCAATAAGAATGAAATAACATAATATTTTTTCTTTATTTTTACTCTATGTAAAGCAAAAAAGCATCCAGCTGCAATTATAAAAATATATCTAAAAATTAGTAATCTATAATATGATTCTTTTAATGAAAATACATTAACTCCTACTTCATATATAATGTTTAATATAAAAAATTGAATAAGACCGTGAAACCCTCTTGGTTCTATATATATATATATATATATATATTAATGGAAATAATATTATTAGCTGTATCATCAGTGGAGTATAGTAACTTCCTGGACCTAATCCACCACATATAAAGTCTAATATAAAACTTTTTATATTAAATGATTTATTATAAATAATTAGTAAAATTTCTTCTACTAAAAAAACAATTAAAAATGGTAATATAAACCTAATTACTTTTTTGATAATCAGTTTCTTATTATAACATGATTTTAAATCATTTAACTTATGATTTTTATATGATAAAGCCCATAAGTATCCAGATAAAAACATAAAAATTGGCACTGCCATATCTATCCAAAAAGGAAACAATAACCATGATCTTTGAGCATCTGAAAAATTACAATGTGTAATAATTACAAATATTATACAAACTCCTTTTAAGACATCTATTGTGTGATTTCTCTCAACTTTATTCATTTCTTTATTTACTTCCTAATTTATTTAATTATTTCACATAATTTTTTGATTAATATCCTTCTTCAGATAATTTATTTTCAATTATTTGTTTTAAAACTTTATATCCATTTTCATTTAAATGTAATCCATCATTTGTATAATCAGACTTAAGATTTCCATAATTATCATCTAATTCGTATGTATCTAACCAAACAATGTTATTATGTGTGTACCCCCCCGCTTGCAAAATTTTGTTTTAAGAATAAGTTAAGCTCATCAATTGTTTTATTATTTCTATCGATTCTACCATTAACATTTATACACGAAATAAATAATATTACTGCATTTGGATTGCATTTTAGTATATATTTAACATTTTTTAATATGCTATTATATATCTCTTTATATGAATAATTATATATAATATCATTTGTACCATGCATCATAACATATATATCAGATACACAATTTAATAATTTCTTTGCTAAAATTAAATCATTATATTCAAAACTAGATATTCCTCTTATGCCACAATTAATTACTTTATAATCTTTTAAGTACGAAATCTTCCAATCATCTAATTGGGAATGTCCAACAAAAGTTATTGTTTTTTCATTACTTCTTTTAGCTTTTAATAAGTATTCTTTCTGTTTAATTCTATCTATAATAGAATTAAATATCAATTTTTTTTTTATCTTTTTATTCATCATCACAATTGCTAATTCAAAATCAAGGTTATCATCAATATCTATTGAACTTTCTTTATCCATTATATAAGCTATTCCATTTTTTCCAAAGAAATGTTTAGCTTTTAAATAATAATCAATTTTAGAAATAAATATTGCTCCATTAGGTTCAAATTCTTTAAATTTTTGTCTAGCATATTTTGAATAATCTAAATTAAAATTTTCTAAACTTAGTGATTCATCTATTTGTTTTATAAGAGTTGAACTTTTATGGGCTTCTTCTACACTAACTAAAGTATTCTTTGTTTTAAAATTTTTTTCAAACAATTCTATAGCTTCTAATATATGTTTTTCTGTTCTTAAAGGTGAGGTAGGTTGTAATAAAACAAAATAATCATATCCGGTTGTATCAATTATAGAAAATAATTCTTTCAAAACATCATAAGTTGAAGCAGTATCACTAGCCGTTTCTTGACTTCTATAAATTACTTCTGCGCCATATCTTTCACTTATTTCTCCATATTCCTTTGAGTCTGTTGACACAACTACCTTTTCAAAACAATTACTTTTTATTGTAGCTTCAATTGTCCATGCAATTAATGGTTTACCACATAAATTCAAAATGTTTTTATTAGGCAATCCTTTTGAACCAGATCTAGCAGGAATAACTGCAATTTTTTTCATATTTTTCTCCTTTTCACTATTATTCTTCACTTTTAAAGTAAGATGATTTTATTAATTCATCCTCTTCAAAATCAAATTCTGCATTTTTCCCCATAATTTCATACCAATGCATTGGAGAAATACCATTTCCTGGTCTTTTGCAAGTCAAATTGTCTTCTGTAAAGGTATCTCCCTTGCTTATTTTCTTTTTTGCAATAATTGATTTTCTTGCAATCTTTTTATTTTTCTTTTCTGATGCAGTCACTTCTTTAAATCCTGTACCGTAAATAGATTCTGCACGTCTTACACTTTCAACTAATTTTTTTAGTTCCTGCGGTGTAGCAGATGCTTTATGATCTGGACCGGGAAAGTTCTTATCTAGTGTAAAATGTTTTTCTATTAAAGTTATACCATAAGCAACTGACATTATAGCTCCAATGCATCCAATACTATGATCTGAAAAACCTATTTCATAATTTGGAAAGTTTTGTTGCAAGTCTTGAATAGCACTAATATTTACATCTTCATCTGGAGTTGGGTATTCCGTATTACAATGTAAAATAATTATTCTATTTTTTCTTTTGCTTTGTAATATACTAATGGCTTGTCTTATTTCTTCTATCGTTGACATACCTGTTGATAGAATGATAAGTTTATTCTCTATTTCAATAGAACTTATTTTTTCTAAATAAGGTAAATTAGTGATTTCTCCTGACGGAATTTTCCATATTTTTTGCTTTTCTTGCTCTAAAAATTTTATAGATTCAAAATCAAATGCTGTTGAAAACACTTCCAGTCCTAAAGATCTAGCATAATCTCTTAAATATAAATAGTCTTCATGGCTTAATTCTAATTTTCTTGTCATTTCCAATTGATTCTCATTTTCTCCAGTAGTTTTCTTTTGATATTCTGCTTTTTCTGCATATTTTGATATTAATAGTGATGAATTAAATGTTTGAAATTTTACAGCATCTACTCCACATTTTTTTGCTTCATCTATCATTTTTTTTGCAAGCTCTTTATTATGATTATGGTTACAACCAATTTCTGCTACAATATAAATTCTTTTCATCCTAACATTGCCCCTTCTTTTATTATTTTTGCTGGAATACCAGCAACAGTAACATTATCTCCCACATTTCTAATTACAACAGCTCCCGCTCCAACTGTTGACCAAGAGCCTATTGTTAATTGACCAATTGTAACTGATGAACTACCCATAAAACTACCTTCGCCTACAACAACATCTCCATTAATAACTGTATTTGTAGATAAATTGCAATGATTTCCAACATGGCAACCATGTTCTACCAAAGCCCTAGTATTAATTATTGTATTATCCCCAATACTTGCTTTACTATTTACTATAGCAAACTTTCCAATAAAGCAGCCTGTCCCAATAGTTGCATTTTTAGAAACAATTGCTGATTTATCTATAACATTAATCAATTCTAAATTATGTAATTTTAATTTTTCAAACCAATATTTCCTTTTTTTGTTATTTCCTATTGCTATAAAATAACTATATTTTTCTTTTTCTTCTATACTTTCTAAAGAATTTGCAATAATACTTATTCCTAAATGTTCCTTTTGTTTAGAAAATTCATCTATAAAGCCTACTACTTCATATTTAGAATAATCTATAGAATCAAGAACTGATTTTGCATATCCACCTGCACCTATTAAAATTATTTTTTTCATTTTTACAATTCATACCTTTCTAATTTATACATCTTCTTTTTCTTTTAAACTTTTAAATGTTGAAAAAATTTCTTTTTTATATCTTAACAATAAATATAAAGTAATAACTATATATATTAATAATACAATATATCTAATTATATTTGTTAAATATAGAAAATTCATTAATAAAGCTATTAATGTTGATCCTATAGTAACATAAACAATAAATTTATAACTATATACCATTTTATATCCTATTTTTTTTACTATTAGCATATGCATTAATAACAACCATATATAACCTACTGCTGTTGTGTATGCAGCTGCTATATATCCAAATTTATTTATAAAAATATAATTTAAAATATAATTCAATAAAGCGGCTGTCATTGTTGCAAATGCCATTGGTAATGTTTTCTTTTGATACTGTTCAACATTTACAAACATAGTATATAAAAATTGAAATACACATCCTAAAGTAACAGGAATTAAAACACTTTTAGCAACCATGTATTCTTTTCCACCGAGAATATATAAAATCTCTGGTATTACTAAACTCATTCCAAACGCAAAATATAAAAATACGGAAATGTATATTTTTGAAAATTTATTTATTTCATTATATTTTTTTTCATGTAATTTCTCGCCTAACCATGGAGAATAAGCCTCATTTAAAGATGTTATTAATAAAGTAATTATTATTCCACAACTATATGCCAAACTATATAATGCAGTTTCCTCTGTTCCACAAATTTTTGTTATCATTATTCTATCCATTGATGATAATAAAATTAATGATAAAGCATGAGGTATATATGGTAAACATATTTTTAAAGCATATTTCCAACTACTAAAATCAATTTTTTTTCCTTTTTTTATTAAGTAAATAATTATGCAAATTCCAATAATAATTGTTGGAATAATAGAACCTAAAATTCTTCCTTCAACCTTATTTTTCATAACTAATACTAAAATAACAGATAACAAAGATGTAGTTACTGCATTAACTATACTCAAAAATACATTCATTTTGTATTTAAATAAAAAGCGCTCTCTTATTTGAAATAGGTTAAAAGCCGAATAAAAAAATATGTATACTAACATACAGTTTATATAATAAATATCCAAATTACTAAAGTTAACAAAAAAACTACTCTTTATATTTATTATTATTGACCATAATATTGAACTTATTGAACTTAATGTAAATATACTTAGGATATATTTATCAAAATTCTTTTCATAGTCAAATTTTGCACTTATTAATGAAGATTGAACATTTAAAGTTACTAAAATTGTCATTATTTGTAACCATGAATTATAATTGTTATATTGTCCAAATTCATCTTTTGTTAATAATCTAGTGAAAATTGGTATGGTAATAAAAGAAATCCCCTTTAATAAGAAATTAGATATAACATACCAAGCACCAGATTTTAATGCTTTTTTATTATTTTGCTCACTCATTTTTATCTCCTGTTATTTTATTTATATAATCCATTCCTAATACAATTTTTTCGTCACAATTTTTTATTGTATTAATAGCTGTTGAAGCTATTGTTATAATTTTTTTAAATTTTAAATCTGATGAAAATGTTAATATTTCAATAGGGAATTTATTTGATAATATGGTTATATTATCAAAATATTTTTCATAATTTGTTTTATCCCTTGGATGAATTTTTAATATAACATCTTTCTCATCTACACAATATTCTTTTATAATATTATTATAAATTTTCACCTTCATTTCTTCTGAACTACATAACGAGTCTTCTGAAAGTGGTTGTGTTAAAATTAAAACTGAATTATTATTAATCTTAATATTATTACTTAAAAATATATTTGTAATAACCTTTTTTTCAGTAGTAGTTAAACTTTCAAATAGTTTAACTCTTGGCACTTCTATTATATTTTTGTTTTTTATCCAAATATCATTTTTATCATTTACTTCAATAGATTTTATATATTTAGATTCAAAAGGTTTAGGCATTTTTAATAATTTAGATATAATGCCCTTTATTAAGTCTTTTTTCTTTCTTAATGCTAATTGTTTATTATACTCTTTAAAATAATTGGCACCATCCTCTAATACGTTATAATGTATTTTTTTTATATTCAATATCAAAGTCAATATACCCTCATTAAAAATGTATATTTCTTCATATTTTTTTCTGTTTAATATAGAGTTTATATAAAAAAATAGTCTAGTTAAATTTAAATACCTATTATTCATTTTTTTATAATCTAAAAAAATGATTTCGTTAAATAGTTTAGAATTATATAATTTGTTTAATAACTCTTTATCATCTATTAAAATATCTGATGAAAGCATCAAATCTGTTTCTATATTATTTCTCATAACTTTTATTAGTGTTATTAATAAATGATAATAACTGGAACATACATAACAACGTTTGCTTTTCATTTTTTATTCTCCAATTCTTATATCAATTTTAAATTATATATGTAAATCGAATATATTAATTAAATAGTATTTTTACATATTAATAAACAATTATCTTTTCATTCATTATTTTTACTATCGTTAACAAATGTTATCTTCATTACTTTTTTTCTCTTTAGAATCCATACATAATGCTGTTATTGTAATTAAATAAGGAAATATTTTATATCTATGTCTCGTTGCTGTTCCTGCATTAGCAGTACCAAGTGCATATACCACAATAGTTAATATTAATCCAAACAGCAGTACATCTATAACACTTTTTCTTTCATTAGTTAAATATTTATGATTTTTTATTATATTATAAATTAAGTACAAATAAATTAATGAATCCAACAGAAATGTAATCATGTCAACTACTCCGCGCCAATCCCATGGCATAGGCGAAAACATGAAATATATCGTTTTTGGAATAGTATAAATAATAACATCTCCTATATCATTAATTTCCTTCCCTCCTAAATATGCAGATCCTCCCCCTGCTTCTGATTCTATAGTTTTTTCAACATCTACATTTACTATTTTAGAAGCAAAAATGTCACCATAAGATAAATAAAATACAAATAATGCTATAGATAAAATTAAAAATACAGTTGCTTTTTTTATGTCCATATTAATCTTTTTTTCTTTAAAATTATAGAAAGATATTGCTAATACATATCCACATATTAAAAATAGTATTCCTGAATGAAATATCGATGCAATCATTATAGAACTTAAGCACAAAAATATATATTTTTTATCTTTTAAATTTAAATAGTTAAAGCAATATCTTAATGATAGTATAGCAAACAATCCTATTAACATTTCTCTTAATAGAGAAGCTGATATAAATATTCCATTTGGTAAAAAAACTAAAATTGTTTCTAATAAATTTCTCTTAAAATTATCTTTTATATCAAATTGATTAATAATAATAAATACATTGTAATATATTCCTATTGACAATAATACATTAATATTCTCAGCGAACAATCTATTCACACCAACAAGATAATATAAAATGCCTAAGATTTTTGTATAATACCCTCCATAAATACGTTTTTGTAATAATGATAAATTATTTGCAACTAAGATACCTCTATTATGAAATCCAAGAGCATCATCATTAGTATATAATAAAGTTATATTTGTTAGATTTCTTGTAATAATTATTGCTAATCTTATAAAATAACCTAAAATTAATAATAATCTTTGTCTTTTAGTTATCTTTCTATTTGTCATAACCCATATTATAAAAATAAATAAAGTTATGATGACTAATACCAATCCTTCTACCGTATCAATCTTAAAAAAAATTCTTATTGCATATGTAAATATTATTTCTATTAATATTGGTATGATTAAAAGCATTTTTCCTCCTTTGCATAAATATATAATATATTTTTATAATATTTAATAATTCTAAAATTTTATATTATATATTCTAAATTGTTGTTTGTTCTTCATTTATATAAATTTTTTCTAATTCTTTTGCTACATCCTTTATATCATATCCTTTTCTTTTTACTTTCTCACTTTCATCTTTTCTTTCTTTATCTTTATTAATTTTCAACATCTCTTCTACCCACATTTTTTTGGAAGTTTCTTTTATGTCTAAGAATTTTACATTTCCAGTGACATCAACCATCGTACTTATATTACTTGAACACAGTACATTTAATCCTGCAATTTGTGCTTCAATTACAACTAATGGTAATCCTTCATTTATCGATGGAAAAATGAATAAATCCATTGCTTGATATATGTCATTTATATCATTTCTGTTATCCATCATTATAACTTTTTCTTTTAAGTTGTAATTATCTATCATTTTCTTTATTTTACTTTTAAGTCTTCCTTCTCCTACTAATAGCAATTTAGAATTTTCATTTTTTACACTGTATTCCTTAAATACTTCTATTAAAAATTTATGATTTTTTGGTTGTACAAATCTACCCACATGACCTATTACAATATTATTCTTTGATATTTTTAATTCTTTTCTTATTTTATTTCTTTTTTCAATATCAAATTTAAATCTATCTACTTCTATTCCATTATTAATTATTATCGATTTATCTTTTTGTTTTTTATATAACCATTCACTTGCTTTATCTGAGCAACCTATTAAAATTGTAGCATTGTTCAATATTTTTCTTCCTAAATACTCTTTATAAATATACTTTACTATATTTCTTGGACTTTTTGAGCCATGACTATGTGCTATCCTTACTGGAATATTTGCTTTATTTGCTCTTTCTAGTATCAATCCTGAAACTTGATTTATATGCGAATGTACAATTTTATATTCTTTATGTTGTTGAAAAAAATCATCTAAATTTTTCGTATATCTTATTTGTCCCACTTTTTGCAATGCTGGTATATAATATATCCTTCCACCCATTTTTTTTATTTCTTCATCAAAAAAACCTTCTCGGTTTACTAGAAAATCAAATTGTACCTTTTCTCTATCTATATTTCTATATAAATTCATAAGGAAATTTTCTGTGCCGCCTTGATTCATACCTCCTACAACATGTAAAACTCTTATTATATCGTTTTTCATTATTTTCTCCTAATAATTATATTTTGTCCGTCTAAACAACTTTCATTTTTTGAAATTAATCTACAAATTACTTCACTAACTTCTTCTGGTTGCATAATTGTCATTGGATCTTCATCAGGTGCTAATTTTTTTCTCAAAGCAGTAGCACATCTCCCGAGGAGAAACACAATATACCTTTATTTTATATTCTTCTAGTTCTTTTGATAATGTATCTGAAGTTGCTATAATTGCAGCTTTAGAAGAAGCATATGCAAGCCACCCCGGTCTAGGTGTCATTCCAGCAGTAGAACCTACATTTAAAATCTTTCCACCGTCTTTATTGTCTTTCATATATTTTACTACTTCGCGCATTAAAACAATTGGTGCAAATACATTTACTGTATATGTAATTACTAAATTTTCGACTGTAGTTGCCAATAATGGCGCTGGGTCTGTGTACCCTGCCACATTTACTAAACAGTCTATCGTTTCATTTTCTTTAATTATTTCTTCTATAATTTTAGGTATTTTCTCTAGTTCCATTAAATTTAAAATTTTATAAGATACTTTTTTTCTTTTGTTCATTTTGTTTGTTGTCTTTATTAATTCATCTTCTTTTCTTCCTAAAATTACTATATTGTCATAATCTTTTAAGTTACTTAATTCTATTGCAGTTGCTCGTCCTATTCCACTTGTTGCTCCAGTTATTATGCAAGTTCTCATATTTAATCCTCTTTTCTGATTAAATTTTCTTTATATAAAATTTCCCCTATTATCAAATCTAATGGTTCTGTTATTTTTAAGTTATAAGGAGAACCTTTTAATGTTTTAATTTCTTTATTAGTGTAGCAATATATCATGCTCGCATCTTCTGTAAACTCTTTTTTTTCTTTAATTGCTTTTTCATGTGCCTCTAATAAATACCTTGTTTCAAATTTTTGTGGTAATTGAATATTAACTAATTCATTTCTATCTAATATTCCACTTATTCTTTCTTCCTGTGTTTTTAAAACTGTAAATTGAATTGGATATACATATGTAACATTTTTTTCTTTACTTTCAATTAATTTTTTAAATTCACTTTGTTTTACAAAAGGTCTTGCAGATTCATGGATTATAACAATTTCTGTTTTCACTAATTTTAATCCATTATATACTGACTCTTGTCTTGTCCTTCCAGCTTTTGCATATCTAATTTGCTTATTTAATCTATAGCTTTGTCTGTATTCTTCTATTGTATGTATATATTCATCTTCACAAACTAAAATAATTTCTTCTATTTCTTTTATTCTTTCAATTCTTTCTAAGGTATGCATAATTACTGGTTTTCCTGCCAATAACAAGAATTGTTTTGGAATAACATTTTTCATTCTTGTTCCTTTTCCTCCAGCCAATAATATTAGTGTTACCGCCATATTCTTCTCCTTTAAAATATTTATTTTATAATATTGTCAATATATTTTCTTGCATTTCCGCCTTTTTGTATAAATCTATTAAAAAATTTTTCTGTCTTTTTTCTTTCTTCTTCAAAATTACAATTAGTTATTTTCTTTAATAATTCATCTTCTGTTTTACATATTCCATTCGGTAAATCATTATTTACATCAATATAAAATCCTCTTTTTTCTAAATATTCTTCATAATCATATGCATAACTATATATTGGTCTTTTTAATATTGAATAATCATATATAAGACTTGAATAATCTGTAATTAATATATCTGATATTTTCATTAGTTCATTGAAATTATTATAATTAGATACATTATATATGAATCCATCATCTTGTATTCCAAGTACCTTATTTATTTCATAATGTGCTCTAAATAATATTATATAGTTGCTTGATAATTTTTCTTTCCATTTGTCTAAATTAATAGGTGGTGCTAATATACAGCCATCTTTATCTCTGTCATATTCTCTGAATGTAGGTGCATATAAAATAATTTTTTTATCTTTTGGAATTTTTAATTCTTCTCTTATTCTTTTTATTTCTTCTTCACTTACATCAAAAAGTTCATCATTTCTTGGTAGTCCTACTAATGCAAAATTTTCTTTAGGTATTTCAAAGGCTTTAGAATAGACTTCCACATCTAATTCATTTTGTGCATACATTATGTTACATTTAGAAGTTTTGAATTTAAATGATTTTTCAGATATGTCTGTTCCTATTTTCTTAAAAGCACTTCCATGCCATGTATTAATATATACTGTTTTTTTATTTTTAAATTCTAGTCCTCTTTCAATAGCAGAATTTGTTATCCAATATTTTGCCTTTAATGCTGTTATAAAATATTTTAAAGTATCTGTCTTTATTTTTTCTGCCCCTTCAATTTCAAATTCATTTGGATTAGAAAAAGCCCAATATATCTTATATTTTTTATATTTTTCTTGTGTTTTCATGTATTCAAATATAACTCTTGGACTATCATCATACTTTTTTCCGCCAAATGAATTTATAAGTATTATGTCATCTTGAACCTTTATAAAAATTCTCAATATGCCAAATATAAAATTAAAAATTATTGTATATATTCTATATATACAAGTATTTTGTTTTAAAATATTTTTTATTTTAGTTTTCAACATAAATTTCTTCCATTCGTTTAATTATATTTTTTAGTTCATAATCATAGCTTTTGTCACATAAATAATCTTTTTTAGTTTCCATACATTTTTTTATGTTATTAGATAATTCTTCCACATTATCAATTTGTATGGTTTTCTTTGCAACATCTCTATTACCTCTGCAATTAGTTGCAATAATAGGTAATCCTGACATCATCGCCTCAATTAGATTTATAGGTAATCCTTCTCTTTTACTTGTTGATACATATAAGTCTGTTATTTTTAATAATTGAGGAACATCTTTTCTATATCCTAACAAAAAAACATTATTTTCTAAGTTATTCTTTGATATTTTTTTTTCTAAGAATTCTCTTGAACTTCCTTCTCCAATTAATAATAGCTTCGTATTTTCTTTATATTTAACAATTTCTCTCATTGCTTTAATAATCATAATTTGGTTTTTGTTCTTGTTTAGTTCTGCGACGTAAGTTATTACAAAATCCTCTTTTTCTAGCCCTAAACTTTTTCTAAGTTCTATCTTTTCCTCTTCTGTCATTTCAAAATTAAATTTGCTTTCATCTACTCCAACACCATGCACCAGCTCTATTTGCTTTGCCTTTAAATGTTTTTTGGCAAATTCATAGTCTTCTCGATTTATAGTTATCAAACAATCTGTATATTTAGACAAATATTTTTCTATTGGATAATAAATTACCCAATTTATTAATGGCGCTCCTTTATAAAAATGAAATCCATGTGCAGTATAAAGTACTTTTGTTCCATTATCTTTTCTTGCCTTTTTTGCTGCAATTCTAGTAATTACACTTCCCATTGGTGTATGACAATGTATTATTTCAAATTGTTCTTCGTTTATTATTTTTTTTAATTGTTTTATTGCTTTGATGTTGTTTATTCTAAATGGACTTCTCTCAAATGATATTTTATGTTTTACATCACAATATGGTATTTGTTCTTCTCCATTTGTTGCCACATGCACTTCATATCCATTATCTTTAAATAATTTTAAGTATGGTAAATGAAATTGTTTTATGTGTGAATCAACCGTTGCTGTAAATAATACCTTTTTCATCTCATTTTCCTTTCGTTATATTGTTTATAGATTTTTTTCAAACAATTTCTTTGTATGTTTTATCTTTACGTTCTTCTTGTTGTGTTTGTAATTCTTTTATTTCTTCTTTTATACCTAGCTCCGTTATTTCTGCATCTTCCTTTGAAAATACTGTTTTTATAGTTTCTATAATTATTTTCACATCTTGTTTAAAACTCATATTATCTATGTATTCTAAGTCATACTCAATCTTTTTAAATATACTTATCCCATTTCTTCCTTTTACTTGTGCTAATCCAGAAATACCCGGTAAAACTTCTGCTCTTCTCTTTTGTTCATCTGTAAACCATTCATAATATTCCGGTAGCCAAGGTCTTGGTCCTATAAAACTCATTTCACCTCTTATAATATTAAAAAGCTGTGGCAGTTCATCTAAACTTGTTTTTCTAATAAATTTTCCTACTTTAGTTACCATCTGTTCATGTGATAAATCACTATGTAATTCTTCTCTTTTAGTTGTCATTGACCTAAATTTATATACATAAAAAATCTTCAAATTCTTTCCCATTCTTTTAGACTTGTATATTACAGGTTCTCCATCTTCAATTTTTATACAAATTGAAATAATAATCATTGGTATAAAAAAAACAATTAACAGTAAAACTGCTAGAATAAAATCAATTATTCTTTTTATCTTTAAATAAGTTATAAACTTTTTCCTTTTGTTTATGTTCGCTTTATTGGTCTTTAGTTCTACACATTTAGTTTTCACTTCTTTATTACCTCTTATAATAAAAATACAATTTGGAATCTCTGAGTATTGTTAGATTTCTCAATTCTTTACTTAC
>CAZUHD010000028.1:0-16650 GCA_964620415.1 uncultured Clostridium sp. | reverse complement strand
GTTGCGTTAGCAACTCTTTAAGAAAGAAAAATCAAAGATTTTTCTTATTTTTTATTTAAAAAGAAAAAGACAGGTTCCCAGCCTGCCTACAAAGATTATTCTTTGTTGTCTTGGTTTTCATTGTTATTGTTTAGCAACAATAATACAATTAATCGCCAGATTAATTCGTATGAAGTCATATGTATAGCCCTCCTTTCCTTAAGATTTCCTTAATTAGAAAGGATAAATGTATTATAATATATAAAATTGTACAAGTCAATAAAAATTATAACACTTACTTAAGTAGGTGTTTTATTTTTTGAAAAATTTTTAAAAAACCTCTTGACATTTGTGGGTACATATTGTAAAATATATGTGTGAACAAAAGTGAGGTGAGGAAAATAAGTGATAAAAAAATGGGTAGACCTACTAGCAATCCTAAAAATGAAGAGTTAAAAATAAGGATATCTAAAGAAGATAAAGAAAAACTAGAATATTGCATAAAAAAAAGTAATAAAAATAAATCTGAAATTGTTAGAGAAGGAATAAGTAAGGTTTACAATGAATTAAATAATTAAAAAGAGATAACCTGCTAAGTTTTGGCGAACACACAGATTATCTCAACAAATAAGAACTTTAGTCCTTACAAATATATTGTATCACAAGTAAGACTAAAGTTCAATAGAAAAAAGTTGAATGGAGGTCTTTTTATTATGCGAAAAAATAAAGAAAGGTTAGAAAATAAAAGTGAATTAAGAATAATTGAATTATTAAAAAATTATAGTAAATTAAATGAAGCAGGAAAGAAAAAAATAGAGGAATTTGCAGAAGATTATATAACGATAGAAAGATATACAAGTGAAATATTACCTACAATGAGTAAAAATAAAAATATTATACATATAGATTTTGAAAAAGCTATATAGAGGAGGAAGTTTATAAGATGAATGATTTACAAGTATTTAAAAATGAAGAATTTGGAGAAATAAGAGTATTAGAAATAAATAATGAACCATATTTTGTTGCAAAAGATGTATGCAAGATATTAGAATTATCAAATCCTACAATGGCAATAAGTAGATTAGATGAGGATGAACGCACTAAGTTGAACTTAGGTCGTCAAGGAGAAGTTAATATAGTTAATGAATATGGACTTTATAATTTAATTTTAGCAAGTAGAAAAAAGGAAGCAAAAGACTTTAAAAGATGGGTAACACATGAAGTCTTACCATCTATAAGACAAACAGGAGGATACATAGCAGGAGAAGAAAACATGACAGAAGATGAACTTGTAATGAAAGCTATGCAAGTAATGCAGAACAAATTAAGAAAATTAGAAGATAAAACAGAAAAACTTGAAACAGAAAATCAAGTGCAATTCCAATTAATAGGAGAATTAAAACCAAAAGCAGATTATACAGATAAAATATTACAGAGTAAAGGAACTGTTACTGTAAATGCCATAGCAAATGATTATGGTATGTCTGCGTATGCAATGAACCAAAAATTACATGAATTAAAAATACAATATAAGCAAGGTAAACAATGGTTATTATATCAAGAATATAGAAACAATGGATATACGCATAATAAAACGATACATTTTTTTCACAAAGATGGTACACCAGATACGAATTTAAATATGGAATGGACTCAAAAAGGAAGATTATTTTTATACAACAAACTAAAAGAAAATGGAATACTACCTAAAATAGAGCAGGAATAAAAACGAGAAGCATTAGTAGAAAATACTGGTGCTTTTAAAATGTCTGAAAAGGGGGGATAGAGCATGGCGGATGATTTACAAAGGGCAGGTTTAATTTTTAAAGCAGATGGAACTGTAGATTTCGTAAAATCATTAAAATTAGTAAATGCCGAATTAAAATCAAACTATGAAAATTTTAAATTAACACAGGCACAGTGGGACAAATCTACTACAGCAACTCAAAAATTAAGAGATAGATTAGTGTACTTAAATGAAGCATATGATACACAGCAAAGTAAAGTGAGAACATTAAGAGATCAGTTAGAAAGTTTAGAAAATGCTGAAAATAAAGATGAGGTAGCAATACAAAAGAAAAAAGCACAATTAACTCAAGCAGAAGCTTCACTTCAAAGGTATGAAAATCAAATAAATGAAGTAACAATTAAATTAAAAATGAGTTCTGAAGCAATAAAAGAATTTGGAAACAAAGTACAAGAAAAAGGAAAAAAAGTTGAAGAAGCAGGGAAAAAACTCTCTGCTTTTTCTGTTGCTACATTAGGAGCTTTAACTGCTTCGGCAAAAGGAGCTATAGATTTTGAAGATGCTTTTACAGGAGTTGAAAAAACTGTTGATGGAACAGCCGAACAAATGGAAACACTAAAGCAAGGCATTAGAGACATGGCAAAAGAAATTCCATCAAGTACAACTGAAATATCAGCAGTAGCAGAAGCGGCTGGACAGTTAGGAATAAAGACAGAAGATATTCTATCATTTACGAGGGTAATGATAGATTTAGGAAATTCTACTAATTTATCAGCCGAAGAAGCGGCAAGTTCGCTTGCAAAATTTGCTAATGTAACCAACATGAGTGCAAAAGATTACAGTAAGTTAGGTTCTGTTATTGTAGCTTTAGGAAATAAATTTGCGACTACAGAAGCCGATATAGTTTCTATGGCAACAAGATTAGCAGCAACAGGTGAATTAACTGGATTATCAGAGAGACAGATAATGGCTTTAGCGACTGCAATGTCATCAGTAGGAATAGAAGCTGAGGCTGGTGGTACTGCAATGAGTAAACTATTAAAACAAATACAAGTAGCAGTAGAAACGGGTTCAACTGAATTAAATGATTTTGCAAAAGTTGCAGGAATGTCAGCTAAAGATTTTAAAAAAGCATTTGAGGAAGATGCTGTAAAGGCATTAAGTGCTTTTTTATCTGGATTAAATGACACAGAAAGAAATGGAAAATCTGCAATTGCTATTTTAGATGATATGGACATTAAAGAAGTGAGACTTTCAAACACGATACTCGCTTTAGCAAATTCAAGTGATAAAATGAATGATGCGGTCGAATTAGCTAATAAGTCATGGGAAGACAACACAGCATTGACAAATGAAGCAAATAAAAGATACGAAACTTTAAAAAGTAAAATGGAAGTAGCTTTGCAAAAAATCCAAGATATTGGAATAGCTTTGGGAAATAAATTAATGCCTTCTATTGAAAAAGTGATAGATAAAGTAGGAGATTGGACTGAAAAATTTAGTCAGCTAGATGAAAAACAAGTTGATACAATTGTAACTTTAGGATTAGTAGTAGGAGCTTTAGCTCCTGTAATTACCACACTTGGCAAGGTTACAAGTAGCATAGGAAGTGCAATATCAGCTTATGGAAAGTTCAGAGAAGGATTAGGATTATTAATTGCAAAATCTGCAGAATCAGAAAATGCAATGAAAGGTTTACTTACTGTCATTCAAGGAATGACAAGCCCTATAGGACTTGCTTGCATAGCAATAGGCACTGCAATTACAGGAATTGTAATAGCAAGTAATAAAGCTAATGAAGAAGTGAAAAAAGACTTTGAAGCAATGGGGAACAGTGCATCTAATTTTATAACAGGTATCAATAATGCAGAATCTCATTTAAGTAGTTTTAATTCAGAACTATTTGCCTCTTCACAAGAACAAGAAGAGCTAAAGAAAAACATGGATGAAATACAAAAAGGGATTACTCAAATATGTAAAACTGCTTCTGATGAGAGACGAGGATATACACAAGAAGAAATAACGCAATTAGATGAGTATTTTACAAAGCTAAGAGAATTAAAAGAAAGAGAAGTGCAAATTCAAAGTGAAATCGCAACGGCGATTACGCAACAAGCAACATCAAATGCAGAAACCTTTCAAGGTTCATTAGAAGAATATCAAATCCAGTCTCAAGAATGGATAAAAACAGCTACAGAACAGAAAGAGGCAACTATTAAATTAATAGAAGAAGGAACAATTGAGGAAGTAGCATTATTAAATCAAAGGTATACGACTGAGGAAGAAAGACGAAGTGAAGCTTATCAAAATGAATATAATAAAATAATGGAGCAAAAACAAGCTAAAATAGATGCAGCGAATGACGAGGTTGGAAAAATATGTGAGGTTTATGCAAATGGATATTTAGAAAGAAGCAAACAAAACGATGGATTTTATTCTATTTTACAAGAGTACAACGATAGAATTGAGCAGGAAAATACAGATCATAATAATAAGTTAAAAAGTATTGAAGAAAATGGTTTTTTGGATTCAGCCAACAAAATTGCTGCGAAAGAAAATCAAAATCAAATACACGAGAAAAATATGCAAAAAATATGGAAACAAATGTATAAAGATATGGATGATAGTCAAATTGAACAATTAGGTGTATGGCTCGCAATGCAAACAGATGCAGAAATATACGGAAGAAATATTAGTGATGAGTCAGTGCAAATGGTCGATAGTATCATGTCCAGTTACAACAGTATGCCTAAAAAAACAAAAAAAGCAATGAAAGATGCTATGTCTCCAATGCTCACAGAAATGGAAAACAAAGAACCATCGTTATTTGCTAAAGCATCGAGTATAGCCAATGGTATACTAACTAGATTAAAAAGAGCATTTGATATACATTCTCCATCGAAGAAAACAAGGCAAATAATGCAATATGTAATGCAACCTATGGAAGAAGAAATGGAATTAGGAAAAAAAGAATTGTATAAAAAAGCAGATGAACTTGGAAAAGGTGTAACTGACAGATTAAGTAATATAGATAGCAATGTAGAAGTCAGCAGAAATATGTCGTTAGATACAAACTTAAGTCCATTTCAAAATAATAGTAGTGTTTCTATTGATTATGTAAAATTATATAAGGTATTTTTAAAAGCACTAAATTCATGCAAAATAGAGCTTGATAAAGACGGATTTATTAAATTAATAGATAACAGGTTATTGGAGGTTATGTGATGTTTGTTTTTAAAGGAATATCTAATATAGATATGGAAGTAATAATTGAAGAAGAAGAACAGTTTCTAGGGAAAGCAAGTCAAAGATATATACAAACAGACATCGAAGGCTATAATGGTGCTTATTTTGAAGAGCAAGGCTATTCAGTTATGGAACGACCAATAAAAGTGCAAATTCTTAATAATGAAAAATTAGATATGATTTTTAAATGGCTCGATGGTCCAGGAATATTAGAATATAACGGAAAAATAACGGTGGCTAGGTTTTATACAGAATTAGAAGCTGTAAGAAATTCAAGTATTAAAATAATAGAAACAAATTTTATTCGTGATCCATTTTGGTTAAAAAAACGAGATAATTATGTTGAAGTTAAAGATTTAGTTATAAATGAAGGAACAGTATATAGTGAACCTTTGATTAGATTAGAAAAGCAAAAAACAGATAAAATCGACATTACAGTTAATAATGTTCGATTTACATACAATTTTAAAGAAGACGATTACGTAGAAATAGATTGTAAAGAAGGCACGGCAAAATATGATGATTTAAACAGAAATAGACAGTTAGAAATAGGATATATTTTTCCGAAATTGGAACCTGGTGAAAACAAAGTTACAGTTCATACTGGAGATGCAATCGTGAAAATTAGGAGGAAAGATAGATGGCTATAATTAAAATTTTTGATGAAAACGATAGAGATTTTAGTTCCAATGGAAACATAGCCATTAATCCGAAAAAATGTAAAGAAACAAAAAAGAAATCATTAAATGGATGGTACATTGAAGTCGAATGCGACGTTAGGTATAAAGAATACATAGAACAGGACAAACTGTGTGTCGTTAAAACGAAGTCAAAATTAAACCCTCAAGCATTTAGAATTAACAATATCAACATAGAGGGACGAACTATAAGTTTCACCGCTAATCACGTTATGTTTGATTCTGAAAAATATTTTTTAGTTGATGTAAGACCGACCAATCAAAATGGGCAAAATGCTCTATCGTATATTAATGAAAGGACTGATAAAACCAGTCCTTTTTCAATATATTCAGATGTTGGAACACAAAATACAGCATATTTTATAAGAAAAAATTTACTTGAAGCATGGGCTGTCATTGAAGAAAGATGGGGAGGCATTTTTGATGCTGACAATTGGCAAATTAGTTTCAGGAAAAAAGTAGGAAATGACAATGGAGAGTGTGTCATCTATGGAAAAAATATGCAAGGAATGAAAGTCTTTGAAGACTGGTCAGCAGTATGTACTAGAATTTATCCTGTCGGTTCAAATGAACTTTTGCTTGATGAAAAATATATAGACAGTGATATTCAATACCCTATGCCTTATACTCGAACAATAAGCTTTACCTCTGATTTAGAAGCGGAAGAAGGCGAAGAAATTCCAGAAGAAGAGTTAAAAAAAGAGTTAAAAGAAAAAGCAGAAAAATATTTAGAAAAGAATAAATATCCTCAGGTTTCGTATGAAGTAACTTCTAATATTAATCAAAATATGGAAATAGGGGATATTATTCATGTTAAGCATCCGCTTGTAGATTTAATAACAGAGGTTTTAGAATACGAACATAATATACTTACTGGCAAAATAGAAACTCTTGTTTTTGGAAATTATACTAGAGATGTAAAAAGTAAATTTGACGGTATACAAGATAGCATACAGGATATGACGGATTTATTATTTGAAGGAATAACAAGACAGGATATTGTAATCCAACAACAAACAGATTTAATCAATTCTCTAAATAAAAATGGATATGTATATATTGATGAAAATGAAATATTAATACTTGATGCCTTACCAAAAGAAAATGCTAAAAATGTATGGAGATTTGGATTAGGAGGAATTGGATTTAGTTCAAATGGTTATGAAGGACCATTTGAAATTGCAATGACTATGGACGGGCAGATAAATGCAAAATTTATAACAACTGGAACGATGTCAACGGCTAGAATTGAAGGATTGCAAAATGCTCTTAATGGTTTTTTAGTTAGCATACAATTAAATTCAGATAATATTCAAAATTTAGTAGAAAAGCAAAGCAAAGATAATGAAGATCTAAAAAGTCTTATAACTCAAAAAGCAGATAGCATAACAAGCGAGGTAAACAAAAAATTAGAAAGTTATGATACATCAGAAGAAGTAGATTCAAAAATAGAGCAAAAAGCAGGGAGTATCACAAGTACAGTTAATGAAACTATAGAAAAAGCAACGCAGCAAGCAATAGATAGTGCTAACTCAAGTACAGATGAAAAATTAAAGAAATATAGTACGACGACTCAAATGAACTCCGCTATCACTCAAAAGGCGGATAGTATAACAAATGAGGTAAATAAAAAGCTAGAAAGTTATGACACATCAGAAGAAGTAGATTCAAAGATAGAACAAAAAGCAGGAAGCATCACAAGTTCAGTTAATGAAACTATAGAAGGAGCAAAGCAAGAAGCAATAGATAGTGCTAACTCAAGTACAGATGAAAAGCTAAAACAATACAGTACGACGACTCAAATGAATTCCGCTATTACACAAAAGGCTGATAGCATAACAAGTTCAGTTAATGCAAAATTCGGTAATTATTATACTAAAACAGAAACTAATTCTCAGATTACGCAAAATAACAGTACTATAATGACCGAAGTAAATAAAAAGGTTAATAATAGTGAATTTGGGACAAAACTGCAGCAGAGCGCATACGATATACAGATTGCCTGGAATAACATTTCTCAGTATATACAATTCATAAATGCTTCACTGAGGATAATGGATAGCAGTAATAGAAAATTATTACAATTAGACAGATACGGTCTATATCTGTATGACACTGACGGTAGCACCAATAAAATGATATTGGATAGACAAGGGCAAAAATTCTATGAAGGTGGAGAATATGTAGGTTTAATAGGCACAAATAGTTTGCAAGGCTATTCTACTAAAAAAAGTCTATCATTCAATTTAGATACAAATGGCTCTTATATGACATGGGCATGTAAAGATAATGCAGGAGATAGCATATACGCCATGAAACTGTGGTACGCAAGACCTAATACGGGATCTCTACAACAAGGATTAGCACTTGGTTCAGAGTTATATATGAATGGTAGGGATATTATTGTTGGAAGTGGTGTACGCTTAACGAAATGGAGCAATACGGCAGGATTTAAAGTTTATGATAAATTCACATTTAGTGATGGTGGAAGTTCTATATGCTTCGAGTTAGATACGATTAATTCAATTATGAATATCTATAGAAAAATCGATATGCACGGTTATAATATTACGAATGCAGGAAATGTAGCTTCAGATGGAAGAATGAAAAAATTAATCTATCCAAGCAAAATCAATGCAATAGATAGAATAAAACAAATTTCACATAGACAATTTAAATGGAAAAAAGATGATAAGCAAGAGGAAATAGGCTATATAGCACAGGAAATGGAAAAAATAGATAAAAATTACGTAAGACATAACTACGCAGAAGATGAAGAAGGCAATATTACAGAAGATACTTATGAAATGAGAGTTTTACCTGTGCTAGCTACGGCAACGAAAGCCATCCAGGAACAGCAAGAAATTATAGAAGGCTTAGAGAAGAAAATTAATATTTTAATGGAAAAACTAAATATACAGCAAGATTTACCACCTGAGGAAGAAAACTTTATTGAAGAACCAGAAGTAATATTTGATGGATCGATTGTAAATAAAGATATTGAAATTCTTGAAGAAGAACCAAAATATAGAACATTAATGAAAGATTTAGGTAACGGTGAAATTGAGATATTTAAAGAATTGGATAAAGAAAGCGAGGGAGAAAACGGTGGAGATTGAAGATTTAATATTAAAAAAACGACAACTAGAAGATGAAATCATTGAAGTTGTAAATAAAGCAAATTTACCAGCATTTATAGTAAAACCAATATTAATGGAAATGTTGCAGCAAGCAACCATTCAAGAAGAACAGCAATTGCAACAGGCATTAAAAAAAGAAGGAGATGGAAAGAAATGAGAAGGAATGAAACTATAACTGTTGATTTCAAGATAAAAGATTATGACCAGATTAGATTGAAACAATTAGATACGACTGAATTAGTCTTTAAAATCTTAGATAATGGTAATGCTGTAGATTTGAACAATAAAACAGCTCAAATAATATTCACAAGACCAGATAGAAAAATCGTAATACAAGATTGTACAGTTTCTTCAGCAGAAAAGAAAATAAATATAATATTGTCAGAGAACTGTGTAAAAGTTTCTGGCTTAGCAAAAATTGAATTGATAGTTAAAGAAAATTCTGAAACTATATCTTCTTTCTATATTAATGCTTTTATTGAAAAGACATCGAAAGAAAATATTGCAGCAGATGATACTAAATTATATTTGGAAGAATTTGAAGAAAACATTAAAGAAATGAACGATAAAGTAAATAAAGATGTCAGGGCTAGGGTTGATGAATTGGTTCAAGAAAGTATTAGTGATTGTAGAGAACAGAATATATTAGTATCTTCCCTAATTCCTACAAATACAGAATACACCTTACCTTGCAAATATAGAGTAGGAAATAAAAGCCTTCGTGTTCATTGGGAAAATGTACTACTAGAAGAAGGAGAAAACGGAAATTATATGGAAGTTGGAGAACCAGAACAAACATCAGATAAGATAAAATTCGGTTGGGATATAGAGCCAGGAGAAACGCTAATTATAGAAACGCGAGGTGTTGTAGATGAATAAAACATTAGAGAAAATATTAGAAGATGAGTTATTTGATAATGAAGTTTTTGAAGGAGAAGGTAGTTTGCAGATAAAGAATACATCAGAAGGAACTAAAATACCAATTACAGTAAGCGGGAATAGTGTGCAAGAAGGGGAACCAACACCTGAAAACCCTATCGAAATAAAAAACTGTGGAGATAATATAAATTTATTTAATAAAGAGGGCAATAATGGAAATGGATTTTTAACTGCTGATGGGACTATTCAAGAAAATAATAATTTTAAAACAAGTGATTATATTGAATTGAATACTTTAAGAAAAAATATAACGATTAGTGGAAATGCAGGGAAAAACGAAATAAATTGTTTTTACAATAGTGAAAAAACATTTATTTCACAGTTTAATATGAGTACAAATACAACAATAACACAGGCAATACCAAAAGATGCAAAATATATCAAAGTAACTGTATATAATAATGTTTTAGATAACTATAAAATAGAATATGGCACAAAAGCATCGCCATACAGCCCATACAATTGTGGAAAATTAAATATAATAGTTAGCAATAAAAATTTAATTAATTTATTAAATAATGTAAATAAAAATATAGACGGATTAACTGTTTCAGTTAATGATAGCACAGGTTATATAACAGTAAATGGGACACCTACAAAAGATTATGTGAGAATAGTTAAGAATACGGATATTACAAATATATTAAAAGTAGGTAAAACTTATACTTTATGGCAAGAAAAACATACCGACAATGAGAAAAATATATATCTTCAAGTAACTGAACATGAAAATTATGATATTAATAATAATAGATTTATTTTAAGTAGAGATAGAAATATATCATTCACAGTTAAAGAAAATACACAGTATATCTTGTCGCTGCAAACATCTATTATGTCAGATATAGGAACTTTTGATAATACTAAAAATAGATATATGTTTTTAGAAGGGGAACTAAAAGATAATGAAACATATTTATTACACCAATCTCAAACAGTAGCATTCCCAATAAAAGAAGGGCAAGTATTACACAAAGGAGATTATCTTGCAAGTGATGGAGTACATCAAATAAGAGATAAATTAGTGTTTTTATCTACAGATGCTTGGGAGTGGACTCCTAAGCATATAAATGGATGTTTTTCTTTACTACGTTATCCAGAAAGAGCTAGTGGAGTAAAGCCATACTGTACTAATTTAATAGGTGTAGACGGTTCTAATTGGGAACAAACAACAATGCCTAATAGTATAGGTTTAGGAGCTGATAGATTTAATGTATATATTCCAAGTGCTACATCACCAGAAGAATGCAAAGAAATAATGAATGGTCAAACCGTTGAATATATGCTAAAAAATGAAAAAATTGAACCATACACTAAAGAACAGCGAACAGCATACGATCAATTAATGCAAGCAACAGCTTATGATGAAATCACAAATATAATCTGCACAGATGAAGTTCAGTGTAATTTCACAGTAAATGCGAAGATTAGTAAAATAAAGAAAATAAAGGAGGAAACTAAAATATGAAATCATTAAAACCGTTGATACTGTACACACACACACACACACACACACACACACACGGATAGTTTATTAAAAAAGAAAAGAGGTGTTTTATAATGAAAATGCCTCTATTGAAAAAATTACAAATAGAAAATCAAAGATTAAAAGAAGACATAAACAACATTACTCCTTCTATAACAGGAAAAGGTGAGAATGTTACATTAAATGGAACAGCAAATGCAAGATTTAAAAAGTTCAATATAAGTGGGAATAGTAAGCAAGAAACAAGAGAAAGCTATAATTTGCTTGATTTTAGAAAAGCAAAAGGTGGAACAAATATAGGAGTTACAGCTACCATAAATCCAGAAGGTTCGTTTACATTACATGGGACGGCAACAGATAAAACTTGCAATATTTGGTTGCTAGGAGATTACAATAATATGACACCATTATTCACATTACCTGCTGGAACATATCAGATTATGAATTGTCTTATATTTCATAGACAAACTGCAGAAGGTGCAATTGGAGGCTCAGGAAGTAGTACGATAGGCGGTAGTGAAATTGTAACCTTTAAAGAACAGTTTCAAGTAACTGCTGTAAGAGTACCTAATGTAGAGCAAGGAACTACTTATGATGATAAAAACGTTTATTATGCAATGATAGCTAAAACGGATACAGAATTGCCTTGGATACAATACGGCGATATGCCTTCTCTAGATTATCCAAGTGAAATAAAGAGCTGTGGGGATAATGGAAATATCAATTTTAAAATAAGTGACGGAAAAACGCAAGAGCAAAATATCACAATCCCAGTACAAAAACCATTCAGAGCAATGGAAGAATATAAAGACAAATTTATAAATAAAAATGGGAGATGGTATGAGCAGCATTTAATATATAGATATATTTTTACAGGAGATGAAAATTGGTATCGCACACCTACTAGAGATAATAATGCTTTTTATTTCTTTACACGATTAGAAAATGATTTTAGATGTAAAGATATGAATAAAATACAATCAAATATAGGACTTAGCCCTACAGCCCCTTTTGATAAAGGCGAAGGAATACAATTTTATTTTACAAGTGATTTACAGCAAATTAATATTTATCTTGAAAAAACAAAAAATATGACTGAAACAGAATTTAAGGCAGAATTAAAGAAATTAAAAGACAATGAAACCCCAATATATGTTGATTATATTTTGGAAAAGCCTAAAGAAATAGAATGCATAGAGGGACAAAATACAATACTAGATGAGATACAAAGAGAGGCGAGAACATATAAAAATATAACAAATATCGCATCATCAGATGAAATAAGCCCTGTATTTGAGGTAGAGGCTTTTGCAGATATACAAAATTAATAAAATAAACAAATGAATGGAGGTATAGAATTATGCACGATTTAAGCAATTGGGCTGTATTAATAGGAGATGCAACAATAGTTATCGGAGCAATGACTGCAATTTTGCATTTTATGTTAAAGGAATTTATGGATAATCAAAGAACACAAATGCGATATATGATATGCAATTTTGCAGGAGATTTGCGAAACGGAATACATAAGACACGACAAGAATTTGAAGC
Source organism: uncultured Clostridium sp. (assembly GCA_964620415.1). GTDB lineage: Bacteria > Bacillota > Clostridia > TANB77 > CAG-508 > CAG-269. Next base: position 3,864 of record CAZUHD010000028.1, on the reverse strand, counting down.
CATTTTCGAAATATACGATAAGTACGAGAAAATTGTTAAAAAATTAAAAATCAAAAATGGCTTTGTAGATAGTGAAATGGCTTACATAAAAGAACAATATAAATTATTAAACTAGAAAGGAGGAAATAATATGGATTTAACAGCATTGGGTGAATTTATATCACTAATAGTTATCGGAATATGCTTATGCGTTGGATATGTCATAAAGCATAGTTTAGATTTTATCCCTAATAAATACATACCATTAATTATGCTAATTTTAGGCACAGTAACAAACGTATTAATAAATTGGGGTAATATTAATGCAAATGTAATATTAACAGGTATGCTAAGTGGATTAGCAAGTACAGGATTACATCAGATGTTTACTAAATTTATAAATAAGGAGGAATAAATTATGGAAGAAAATAAAGACAATATAGTTGAAGAAACTGTTGAATTTTCGGAGGAACTGTATCAAAAAAATATCAAAGAGAATACATTTCCTGAAATAAACGAAAAAGAAGATGGAATAGGAGATGATGAATAATGCTAATAACAAAATTAATCTGTCCAACAAATAAATATAATATCAAATGTCCTTTTGAAATGATACCAGAAGGAATATGCGTACATAACACAGCAAACGATGCAACAGCAATGTCAGAAGCTTCATATATGCTTGGTAACAATAATAAAACATCTTTTCATGCGGTTGTAGATGACATAAGAGTTGTTGAATGCTTACCATTCAATAGAAACGCATATCATGCAGGAGATGGAAGAAATGGAAGAGGCAATAGAAAAATGATAGCTATAGAAATTTGCTACAGCAAATCTGGTGGAGATAGATTTAATGAAGCAGAAGACAATGCAGCAGCTTATATAGCATATTTATTAAAAAAATATGGCTGGGGAATAGATAAAGTATCAAAGCATCAGGACTATAGCGGAAAATATTGTCCACATAGAACACTAGATATGGGATGGCAAAGATTTTTAGACAAGGTGCAATATAACTTAAATTTACAAAATCAACCTGCACCACAAAATAAAAATGAAGGAGGAGAATTAGAAATGGCAAGAGTATATCAAAATGGAAGTACACCTGAACCAGTATATGCAGATACTGGATTAACAAAGAAAATAGGAAGTTTAAATCCTTGGGAGAAATGCGAATATTTAAGCATAGATAATGATAGACCACTTGTAAGATACACTATAGATGGAACAAATAAAAAGAAATGTGGATATGTGCGGATGGAAAGGTGGCTGCAAATAATTAAGGAGGTAGATTAGCTAATTGGCTATTCTACCTCTTTTTTACATTATTTTATTTTGTTCCTCTAAAATTTCTAAAATCTTTGAAGCTTTCATTATTTGCACAATAGTGTCTTTTGACTCAAACTCTTCAATAGATAAAGGTTCTTCTTCAATTATAAAATCATAGTTAGTAATAAAAGTGAAGTCCTCTACCTTATCCCAAAAGGCATACATTTCAATATCCCCGAATTCTTCTATATCTTTTTTTAATTCTTCAATTAAATCACTACATTCATAACTTATTTTCATAATAATCAAATCCTTTCTATTTTTTCAATATGATATAATCATCAATTTAATCTTCTTTAAATTTAAAATGTGTAGAATAAACAACAACTACGGCACCTTTACCTTCGCTCGTTTTAAAAACATTTATTTCTTTAATTATAGGATACTTTACGGTTAAATACTCTATATCGATGCCTGAATTATAACATTTACTTAAGATTTCATTTAATTGAGCTTTTAAAGATTTCCTTTTATCGCCATGCGTGGACTTTAGTTCTAATTTTTGTAAAATATCTTCTGCTTTTTGCAATAAAACAAAATCCTCATCTTTCTTTATAGTAATCGTATTATTATTAAATTCAACAAGTGCAGTACTTTCGTTTTCAGTAAATCCCATTTCTTTTATCCACGGAACTGGAAGAGCTATTCTATTTGTTTGAGATCCTTTTCCGTTTTTATTAAACATTATTCTTAATCTTCTTTTTTCCATAGAAAACCTCGCTTCTTTTATTAATTACAAAATTCAGAAATTACTTTACTCGCAGTAGCAAAATCAAGTTGTCCAATCTTAAGAGAATCTAATAAATTATATTTAGCTAAAATCTCTTTAGCTTTTTGATTCCCTTTTTTAATGACTTTTTGATATTTTTCTTCTAAAAAGTATATTTGCTTTTCAGTGGCAGGTCTTATAGCTCTATCTTTTAAAGAAAATAATTGATCTATTAATTGACTTGCAACTTTTGAATCTATGATATATCCGTATTGAACAAATCCTTCTGAGTCGATGTAGCTTTGGAATGTTGTTTTAAAATTTTCTTCAATTTCTTCTGAACCTTCTTTTTTATTAATTAAACTTTTTATTAAATTAATTTGTTTTTCGCTTGCTAACTTCATTTTAACTCCTCCTTAATTATAATTATATAACAATCGTGTCGACCTGTCAATACTTTTTTAAAAAATTTTTTAATATATTTTTACAATATTACGAAGAATGACTTTATTTCATTGATTAAACTAGTTTTTAGAGGTTTGTTTTTATTAAAAAATACTGCAATAAGTATTGCAATAGCAGAAATTTTTATTATATATATTACATATATGGAGAAAATAGAACATAAATAAAAATTAATGAATTATAGTAATTTCAATATGTGCAAGGTTTTAAAATAAAAGTAGGGTGTTGTAAAAAACACTCTGCTTTTGCTTATTTTGGTCACCGGCACCACAGACAATTTTTGTCGAACTTTTTGAAAGGATTGAAATGACTTTATTTTAAGACTAAAGAAAACAAAAATCTTATTCCAACTCTTAAGAGGTGGAATTTATTTGACTAAAAATGTGACATGTTTAATTAAAATTTACACCCATACGAGAAATTTATTTTGTATAGATACGGAGGGAGTACCTTAAAATCAAATATAACGAAAATGACACCAAAGTTAATATTAGAAATTAAGAAAAAGGAAGAATATTCTAATCAAACAAGATTGTTAGCAAAGTATAAAATAAATACAGAACAAGAACTATTAGATTTTGAAAAATTTGCTTATAAAAGGTAAGTTCTTGAAAAAACAAATGTAAAAACCTTTGATGAAAGCATAAAAGAGCCAAAACAAATGAGGAAAACCAAGCAATAGAAAATGAAGAGGTGTAAAAGAAAAATGAAAAAAGATTTAGTTTATCTAGTTTGGACAGATGTGAATACTGGAAAAAAATATAAAGTTGCTATGTTATATAAAGAAAATGGAAAGTTTTATTTTAAATATATTTTAGAAAATTTACAAGAAGCAATGAGTAATGGATTTGAATTATTAATTGCATTTTCACAAATTAATGCAACTTATGAAAATTCACAATTATTTCCAGTTTTTAGTGCAAGACTTCCTGATAAGAAAAGACCTGAAATTAAAGAAATTTTAGTTACTTATGGAATGACAGAATATGATGAGTTTGAACTATTAAAGAGAAGCGGAGCAAAACTCCCTACTGATAATTATGAATTTATTAAATAAATTTACTATGTTTATTTGACATATACAAATTAATCATTGATTATCTAACTCTTACAAAACTAAAAAGCTATGTTAAGATGCAACTGTAGTCAAAATTTCTTAATTTGTATACAAAACCTAACAATTTCGCAAACGTGCTTAGTTAGGACACCAAATAAGAAAGCAGATATTTTTATATTTCTGTTTTTTGTTTTATTTTATATAAAATTAATGCAATAGCTTTTTTATTTGTTTTTTATGACCTAAAGTAATGTTGTAAAAAAATTTGGAATATGGTATATTAAAATCGAAAAAGAAAAAGATTTAATGTGGTAATCTTTAA
>CAZUHD010000027.1:0-17417 GCA_964620415.1 uncultured Clostridium sp. | reverse complement strand
CTTCAAATTTATCTTTTTTATTTATATCATAATAATTCTCCAATACGCTTGTAAACAATGTTTTGCCAAATTTTCGAGGTCTTAAAAACATTATCGTTGGATTTGTATAATTTTCTAATTTTTCTATATATTCGGTTTTATCAACATAATAGTAATTATCTATTACTAATTTTTCATAATCACTTATTCCATAAGGTAACTTTTTCATATTCAATTGCCCTCCTTCTAAAATTAAATTAGATAAAATTCTATAAATGATTATAACAAAAATCACTTAGAAAGTCAAAAACAGCTCATTACTGATATTTTGAAGTATGTGAATACAGATAAATTAACATTGTTTTATTAAATTTATATTAGAGCTGTGAATTGTAACTTTTTTTTAAACATTTTTTGTTTTTTTAAGCATAATATATTGACATTTATTTAAAATGGGTATATATTATTAGCAGTCTTCAATAAAGACTGCTAATAAAAAAGAAAGAAAGGAAGGGTAAATATGATAAAACCATTAGGAGATAGAGTTTTGATTAAAATGAAAGAAAAAGAAGAAACAACAAAAAGTGGAATTATACTTGCAAGTTCAGCACAAGAAAAACCACAAATAGCAGAAGTAATAGAGGTGGGACCAGGAGAAACTATAGATGGAAAATTAGAACCTTTAAATGTGAAAAAGGGAGACAATATTATTGTAAGTAAATATGCTGGAACAGAGATAAAATATGAAGGCACAGAATATTTAATAGTAAAACAAGAAGATATTTTGGCAGTGGTTGAATAATATAATTTAAGTTAGGAGGAATTGAATTATGGCAAAGATGATAAGATTTGGTGAGGATGCTAGAAAAAGTTTATTAGAAGGTATTAACAAATTAGCAGATACGGTAAAGGTAACACTTGGACCAAAGGGAAGAAATGTAGTATTAGACAAAAGTTTTGGTACACCCCTAATAACAAATGATGGTGTAACAATAGCAAAAGAAATAGAACTTGAAGATAAATTTGAAAATATAGGAGCTCGTTTAATAAAAGAAGTTGCTACAAAAACAAATGATGTAGCAGGAGATGGAACAACAACAGCAACAGTTTTAGCACAAAGTATGATAAAAGAAGGCGTAAAAAATGTGGCTGCTGGAGCAGATCCTATGGCTGTAAAAAGAGGTATGGATAAAGCTGTTGAAGAAGCTGTAAAAGGACTAAAATCAATTAGCTCAGAAATTGAAGGAAAGGAAGGAATAGCAAGAGTTGCAAGCATATCTGCAAATAGTGAAGAAATTGGAAATTTAATTGCAGATGCAATGGAAAAAGTTTCTAAAGATGGAGTTATTACAATCGAAGAATCAAAAACTTCAAATACAGAATTAAATGTTGTAGAAGGTATGCAATTTGATAAAGGTTATGTTTCTCCATATATGGTAACAGATACTGAAAAGATGGAAGCTATATTAGATAATCCATATATATTAATAACAGATAAAAAGATCAGCAATATTCAAGAAATATTACCATTACTAGAAAGCTTAATGCAACAATCAGGAAAGTTATTAATAATATGTGATGATGTAGAACAAGAAGCATTATCTACACTTGTTTTAAACAAATTAAGAGGAGTTTTAAATGTAGTTGCTGTAAAAGCACCTGGATTTGGTGATAAGAGAAAAGCAATGCTTCAAGATATAGCAACTTTAACAGGAGGAGAAGTAATTACTTCTGAATTAGGTCTTGAATTAAAAGATACATCAATTGAACAATTAGGAAGAGCAAAACAAGTTAAAGTACAAAAAGAAAACACGATAATTGTTGATGGTTCAGGAGATAAAAAACAAATTGCAGAAAGAGTTGCAACATTAAGAGCACAAATTGCAGAAACTAAGAGTGAATTTGATAAAGAAAGCTTACAAGAAAGGCTTGCAAAAATTGCAGGTGGAGTTGCTGTAATAGGAGTAGGAGCTGCTACAGAGGTTGAAATGAAAGATAAAAAATTAAGGATTGAAGATGCACTATCTGCAACTAGAGCAGCTGTAGAAGAAGGAATTGTAGCAGGTGGAGGAACAGCTTTAATAAATGTAATCCCTCAAGTTGCTAAAAAAGTAGAAGGCTTAACAGGTGGAGAAAAAGTTGGAGCAGAAATTATTTTAAAAGCATTAGAAGAGCCATTAAAACAAATTGTTAGAAATGCAGGATTAGAACCAGCTGTAATTGTTGAAAATGTTAAAAAAGCAGATGTTGGTTTTGGATTTAATGTAAGAGATGAAAAATATGTTGATATGAAAAAATCAGGAATTGTGGATCCTACAAAGGTAACAAGAAGTGCACTTCAAAATGCAGTTTCAATTGCATCAATGGTATTAACTACAGAAAGTTTAGTAACAGATGCACCAGAGCAAAAATGCGGATGCTCTTCTCATGATGATGCATCAGCAGGTATGGGCGCAGGAATGGATGGAATGTATTAAAAAAATACTAAATAAAAAACAAGTATATAGCATTTGTAAGCTATGTGCTTGTTTTTTTTAATCTTAGAATAAATAAGATAAAGCTTGGAATATATAATAAAATGAGCAACTATAAAAGATATGCAAAATTGAAAAATAACAAAAAAGATAGACATAAAATCGAAATAAAAAATAAACTTAATTTTAGTTTTTATAAACAAAAAAACTGTGAATAATTAAAGACCAAAAAACTATATTTAAAAGTTATTCACAAAGTTATCCACAATTTCCACAAGTATGTGGATAAAAAGGTGGACATAATTTGATAAACATAATGTAAAAGATTTGACATAATTGTAATATGTTTGTAAAAAAATTGTAAAAAATGTAAATATATTTTTAACCTTTAAAAGTACTTATTTTCTAGTAAATATCTCAGGTAGAAGCTCTTGAATAGTAGTAATTTTATTCTCAGAAACCATGACTTTAGTTTTTAGGTTTTTAATATTTATCATTCTTATTAATTCACGGCATTTTCCACATGGAGAATATATATAACCTTTTACAGAGTAGGTGACAATTTTTTTAATTTCACTTTCTCCATTTTTTAACATAGACAGTATTGCAGCATGTTCAGCACAATTTCCCAAAGCACATTTGGAGTTAATGCTAATCCCAGTATAGATTTTGCCAGTATTACTCATTAGTGCACAAGAAACGTGTCCACAGTACGCATATTCACTTAAGACTCTTTTTTTTGCATATTTGCTTGCTTCTTGAAGCAAAATATAAAATTCTTTATCCATGTCTTTTTCTTTATCCTTTTCTTATTATTAATTTTTATCATTATTAAGTTATAAACTAATGAGATGCCCCATATAAAATAAACGAGTGGAAAAACAAACATATATATTAATGCCCATTTTGTATTTTTCAAATTTTTTTCAGCCAAAAATTGAGATATAATTATTATTGAAACTAATCCTAAGATACAATTCAATTTAAATAATCCAAATAGCAGTATATAAATAGGTACCCATAATAAATTAAAAGCAAACCCATGTAAAAGGATATAAGGTAGGACTTTATTATTTATATTATACATTATAGTTTCTGCTAAACCCTTTGCCCATCTAATTCTTTGCTTTACTAATTCAAAAATATTTTTCTTAGGTTTTTCATATCCAAGTACTTTTTTAGTAAAATATACAGGATAATTATTTTCACGAACTGTTGAACCTATCATTAAATCATCATAGACAGTATCAATATTTGGTAATTTATTTTTTAAATATTTTTTATTAATCATAAATATTTGACCAGGTAGACTTATTCCTATATTTAAATTCCACAATAACGGTCTTATATAGTCATGAGATAAATTTTTATCAATGTTAATAAGATTTTGAGTAAAACCTTTTGGATTTTTTACTTTTATTTTTCCCCATGCAATACTATAATCTTTCTTTAAACATTCGCTAACAAATGTTAATATATTTGTTTTATTAGGTGTTATATCATTATCTAAACATAAAATATCATCAAATTTTGCTTCATTTAATAAAATTTGAATTCTTTTATACTTTGTCATATGAGGAGTTATTAAAACTTTAGAATCAATTTTTTTTATATTTTTATCACTAAAAGTAATCACTTGTGTATCAAAAAAATTATTTAAATATGCTATAAAACTATAAAATTGGGGATTTTCATGCTCATTATTGCTTATAAATGTCGCAATAGTTAAACCTTTCATCACAAGTACCTCTATCTGATAATTTTTTATTTTTTAATATTTTTGCTAGTTCAATTTGTGCAAATTTATTATTTATGGTATGACTTTCATTTATAAAAATAATTTGCTTATTCGCACAAATTGTATTATTTAAAATTTTAATACCATGATACATTGGAATTTTCGTATCATTAATAGATAATACCATATCCATATTATCTATTTTTTCTTTACAATTTATTGGCGCAAAGTTCCACTCGCCTTTTAAATCAAAATTTTTTTCCTTAGACAATACTTCTCTTGAAAAAAAAGGATTAATTAAAGTAATTCTATTAGGCTTATTTTCTTTTGTAAATTTTATACTATAATATAGAAGTGATGCTCCTAAACTAATGCCTATCCACCATTTGGCATCATTTTCAACTACTTGTTTCCAAGTATAGGGGCTAAGGACTCCTTCATCGTAATTCACTTTAATACATTCTAATTCAAATCCTTGATTTTCCAATTCTTTTCTAAAATGATTTAATATATTTAAATTTTGCCCACGTCCAGGCCAATATAAAATTTTATTCTTTTTCACTATAATAAGCCCTCATATACTTCATTAGCTAAACTATTTCTTAGTACACCTGCATCAAAAAAAGGCTTATAATCAAATTTATGATAAAGTTCAGAAGCATATCTATATAAATCTAAAACATACTTTTCATCAATTGTTCCTAATGATTTCCCTATACAAGATCCAACCTCTGCATGGTAGATATTTGCACCTGGTACAATTCCATGTTCTGCTATAAATTTAAATCCTTCTTTCATATCTTCGATAGGCACAATACCAGCAACAAAATTGCTCCATACTTTTCCAGGACCATATATATCTTTTAGATATAATAAAGACTCAATCACATAATCAAATCCAACATATTTTTCTTTACCAGGACATATTTTTTCAAAATTAGTCTTTGGCCAAACTTCTATATTAAAACTTGGATTTTCAACACCATTGTCATATAATGCTTGTAATTTTGATTTTGTTTTTGGTGGCATCATAGCAACATTTCCTTTAATTTTACCATTCCATGGTAATTTATCTTTTACTGCTTTTATTATCTCAATATGTTTGTCAAATTCTTCATCTGTATTTAAATGAGAACCTCCAGTTATTATTATGTAATTAAATTCATCATACTTTGTAGCAAGTTCACAAACTTCTGCTAATTCATCAGGTGTTTTTACTATCTCAACTGGATCATCTCTTTTTACAGCACTTTTAACAGAACAAAATTTACAAGGCATTCCTACATCATGAAATTCACAACCAGAAAATATATTAATGTTCATACAGTTTAATCCATACAATTGGGCTAATTTTTTAGTTGGTGTTCCTTTGCTTGTTGTATAATTCCAGAAATTGGGTCTAGGGATAAAGGTAAATTCAGTTAAATATTTTTCTTCGTTTTTTATATATAATTTACCATCATCAATACATAAAGTTAAAGGTGAATCTGGTCTAATATGTAATTTAGAGACAATTCCTCCTGGTAGCAATATTTCAGATGGTGTTAATCTATTTTTATCCACATTCCAATTTCCGTTATCATAAGCATAATGTTCTTCCTTAAAAATATTTTGAAATTTTTTGAAAATATCTGGATTATCTTGAACTCCATATATTAAAACTTTTAATTTTGCAAAGCTACTGTTTTTTCTTTCATCTTTTCTTTGAATAAATTCTTTTAGTTTATTTTCCATATACTAAACCCTCCATATCTTAGATTATTTATTGGGATCATATTCATCTGAATACTTTTCAACCTTAGATAAAAATGTATTGTCAAACCTTTTATCAAAACATAAATCCTTCCCTAGCCAATTTGGTTTGTCAAAATTCTCAGCAGCTTTTAAATCAGGAAATTCTACTTCTGCGAATACTAAGCCTTCTAAATTACCATGAAATAAATCTAATTCTACTGTTAGTCCATCATTTATAGGAATTTTATACCTATCTTTTATTATTAAATTATTTTCTATTTTGTTTAATAATATTTGATAATTTTCCTTTGTTAGAGGCATGGTATATTCTATATTTTGAATTGCTATTTTCTCATCTAAATCTTTTTGCTTCCATTTATAGTTTAATGTATATTCCTCATTTAATTTTCGTATTCTTACAGTTGGCTTAATACATAAATAACCTTGTTCAATTTCTTGTTTTTCATATTTATCAAGATTAGTTGGCATTTTTATTACAGCAAATTTTCTCTCAATTTCCATGACAGTAACTCCTTTACATCAAATATCTAAAAGTTTCTTCAAAAACTTCTTCTTTAGTTTTAACAGTTGTGTCTATATTTATCCATTTAATATTAGTAGTAGATTCCATTTTATTTAAGAACCATTTATATTTATTATTTCTCTCAATTGTTATATCATCAAAATCTAGGGTTTTTCTTGTTTTTATTCTATTTAATCTAGTAGCAAAATCACACCATAGACAAATTATAGTATCAGGTTCACAAAAGGTAGAGCATATATTATGTCTTAATTTACAAGTTTCTTGATAAGTACATATATTATCTGCATAAGCTGATGCTAAAGTACTTATCCAATACCTTACTAATATTATATCTTGATTTGAATGTCTAACCTTTTCACTGCATATTTTACCATATTCTAAAAATTTTTCAATTTTTTTTATCCCATCATATTTTTTGGCTTCTTTATTTAAATTTATTATATCTTCTTCATTAGTTATAATCCTAAACCCAAAGCTTTCTTGTAATTTTATTGCTAAAGTATCTTTACCTGTACCATTATCCCCTTCAATTACAATAAATCTCATAAATTCACCTTTTTACTTTTCTACTAATAATATTTATATTATTTGTCCAGAACAAATATAACAAAAAATAAAATTTCCTTTTTTGAATTTTAAATCGTTACAATTCAGGTGGTGGATATTATTATACAAAGTTATTGATATGACGTCATATAGTAAGTTATATAAAATTACATTTTTAAATAAAAAATATAAAATATTAAATTAGCAAAATCAATACTTTAAAGGATTTTGTAATTGAATTATTTTTTATAAAAACCACAAAATCGCTTTATATCAATAATTGCTCCACCTGAACTGTAACCATTTATACAAATATCAAAAAATTTTGAGAATAATATCTTGATTTTTTACAAAAAATATGGTATGAATATATTGAGTGGTACTCAAGAAACTTTCGAAGCCTTGAGTCATTTTTTATATAATATGGAGGTAGGATTGAAAGAATATAAGAACAATGAACAACTAATTGAATATTTAATATCTAAAAATGTAATTATAAATGATAAAGAACAAGCATTAAAAAATATAGAAAAATATTCGTATTATTCTATTGTTAATGGCTATAAAAGTGTGTTTAAAGATGCAGATAACAATTATAAACCTAATGTTACTTTTGAAGAAATATTTGCTTTATATGAATTTGATAAAAATATAAAAGCTATAATCGCTCTAAAGACGTTTCTGTTTGAACTTTTATATAGAACAGAAGATACAAAAATATCATTCTAGAAAAAGGATGGTATTTTTTTATTGCAAGAATATTATCCGAAAAAGGAAGGATGGTGTTTGAAATGAATGTAATCAAACAAGAACTACAATTTGAAGAAAGTCTAAAACAACGACTGAAATTTATATGTAGGGTTTCTAAAGCTCAACATTTATAAATGGTAGTTCCATTTTAGGAGAAGAGATAAAATCTGACTTTGATTCTTTAGAAGGAATTGATATTCAAAAAAGTTCATTACAGCACTATTGTAGAAATATTACAACCTCAAAATTGCCTATATTAGGCTTTGAAAAAATTTTTCATTTTAAAAAAATATATAAAAAATTTTTATTACAAATATTACTATCACATGAACTGTAACTTTAAATCTTCACAATAGCGAAATTTCTAAAATCAACCTTGAGTTTTTAGGAGGTATATGGTAAAATAGGTAATGTATAAAATTAAGGAAGGAATAAGAATTAGTTGTAAAAGGCTAATTAAATTTGCTACAAATCATGAATGAATATCAAAAATATATTAGAAATTTTAGTATAATAGCTCATATTGACCATGGAAAGTCAACTCTTGCAGACAGATTAATAGAAATGACAGGTGCACTATCTAAAAGAGAAATGGAAGATCAAATATTAGATAATATGGATATAGAAAAAGAAAGAGGAATAACAATAAAAGCACAATCTGTAAAGATGAAATATAAAGCAAAAGATGGACAAGAATATATACTAAATCTAATAGATACACCTGGTCATGTTGATTTTAATTATGAGGTTTCAAGAAGTCTAGCAGCATGTGATGGTGCAATTTTAGTTGTAGATGCAACACAGGGAGTTGAAGCACAAACTTTAGCAAATGTATATCTCGCAATTGATAATAACCTAGAAATTTTACCAGTAATAAATAAAATAGATTTACCAAGTGCAAGAAAAGAAGAAACTAGAAAAGAAATTGAAGATATAATAGGAATACCAGCAGAAGATGCTCCATGTATTTCTGCAAAAACAGGATTAAATGTCGATGAAGTTTTAGAAAAAATTGTAACAGACTTGCCTTGTCCAAATGGGGATGAAACAGCTAAGACTAAGTGTTTAATATTTGATTCATACTATGATAACTATAAAGGTGCTCTTGCATATATAAGAGTTATGGATGGAAAAATAAAAATTGGTGACGAAATTTTACTTATGCAGGCCAATAAAATATTTACAGTAACAGAAGTAGGATATTTTGCACCAGGTAGTTATATACCTGCAGAAGAAATAAAAGCTGGTGAAGTAGGATATATTGCAGCAAGTATAAAAAGTTTATCAGATATTCATGTTGGAGATACAATTACATTAAAAGATGATCCAGCAGAAAAACCACTAAAGGGATATAAAAAAGTTAGACCAATGGTATATTGTGGAATATATCCGACAGATGGAAGCCAGTTTGAGGCTTTAAAACTAGCTTTAGAGAAGCTAAAACTAAATGATGCATCTTTAGAATATGAACAAGAAACTTCTAATGCTTTAGGGTATGGATTTAGATGTGGATTTTTAGGATTACTTCATTTAGAGATAATAGAAGAAAGACTAGATAGAGAGTTCGACTTAGGGTTAATTACAACAGCACCATCTGTTATATATAAAGTACACAAAACAAATGGAGAGATTTTAGATATATATAATCCTGGAGATTTACCACCACAAGGAGAAATATCTTTTATAGAAGAACCTATAGTTACTGCAAATATAATTTCACCCAAAGAATATGTTGGTGGAATAATGGAAATGTGCCAAAATAGAAGAGGTACATATATTGATATGCAATACCTAGATGAAAATAGAGTGAATATTGTGTATGAATTACCACTAAATGAAATTATTTATGATTTCTTTGATAATCTAAAATCAAAAACAAAAGGATATGCTTCTTTTGATTATGAATTTAAAAATTATAAAGAAGCCAAACTTGTAAAACTAGATATATACGTAAATGGGGAAGCAGTTGATGCACTTTCGTTTATTGTACATAAAGATATGGCGTATGTAAGAGGAAGAAAAATGGTAGAAAAATTAAAAACAGTTATACCAAGACATTTATTCGCAATTCCTCTTCAAGCAGTAGTTGGAGGGACAGTAATTGCAAGAGAAACAATATCAGCACTTAGAAAAGATGTACTTGCAAAATGTTATGGTGGAGATATAACAAGAAAGAAAAAATTACTTGAAAAACAAAAAAGAGGAAAAATGAAAATGAGACAAATAGGAAAAGTAGAAATGCCACAAGAAGCATTTTTATCAATCTTAAAATTAGATGATGATGAAAAATAATAAAAATAAGGGAAATGATTTAAATGAAATTACATATAGTAATGGTTGAGCCAGAAATACCTCAAAATACTGGAAATATAGCAAGAACATGTGCAATAACAAATGCTAAATTACATCTAGTACATCCACTAGGATTTGATATAAGCGAAAAAGCGGTAAGACGTGCAGGATTAGATTATTGGGATAAATTGGAAAAAGAAGAGCACAATTCTTTAGAAGAATTTTTACAAAAATATAAACCAGAAGAACATAATATGTTTTTTGCAACTACGAAAGGAAAGACTAAATATACAGATATAGATTATAGTAAAATGGAAGAAGTTTTTGTATTATATGGAAAAGAAACTAAAGGGTTGCCAGAAGACTTGCTAAAGAAATACTTAGATACTAAAACAATAAGGATACCAATGCTTCCAACTTTAAGATCTTTAAATTTATCAAATGCTGTCGCAATAATAACATATGAAATATTAAGACAACATGGCTTTCAAGATCTACAAGAAACAAGTAATTATTTTGATAATTAAATTTGTAAGAAAAGAGAAAAAATAATGCAAGTAATAACAAGTAAAGAAAATAGTTTAATAAAGCATATATGTAAATTAAAAGAAAAAAAATATAGAAATCAATATTGCGAATTTATCATTGAAGGTGTAAAATTAATTAAAGAAGCAATTAATGAATATGTCAAAATAAAAAATATCATAATAAGTGAAGAAGCATTTGATACAGGATTAATAGATGAAGATTTAATACAAAAACAAGAGTTTATAAAGGTACCTAGTACTATTTTTAAATTAATATCTGATGTGGAAAATCCACAAGGAATATTAGCTATTGTTGAAAAAGATACTGATAATCTAAAAATAGATAAATCAGAAGATTTTATTTTAGCTTTAGATGATATACAAGATCCAGGAAATTTAGGAACAATTATAAGAACAGCAGATAGTATAAATTTAAAACAAATTTTAATTTCTAAAGGAACAGCAGATGCGTATAGTCCTAAAGTAATACGTTCAACTATGGGAGCAATATTTAGAGTGAAAATTATTGAATGTGAAGATTTAAGTTTAACTCTAAAAGATTTACAAGAAAATAAATATAAAGTAGTTGTAACTTCGTTAGATGCAAAAAAAACGATATATGATGTTGATTTTAAAAGATGTGTTGTTGTTATAGGCAATGAAGCAAATGGAGTTTCAAAAGAGATTATAGATTTAGCAGATGAAAAAACGATAATTCCAATGCAGGGAAAGACAGAAAGCTTAAATGCCTCAGTTGCAACAGGTGTTATTTTATATGAATACATAAGACAAAAATTAAAAAATAATTTAAGATAATGAGGGGAAGATACAAATGAAAGAAGAAAATAGAAATCCTTATTCAGAAGTAATTGCAGTTTTAAAATTATTAGACGATGAAGAAAAATTGGAGGCACTTCCAATGGAAATGCTAGAAGTTTTAAAATCTAAAGCTGATCCAGAGTATCAACCAGAATACTCAAAAGATATATCATTAGACGAACAAGATTTATTACCTGAAACGCTTTCTATTTTATCATGGATTGCAATGAAATATTGGGGTGCAGAAGTGGAAACTCCAGAAAATGCAGAAAGTAATGAAAACAGCGAAAATCAAAATATAGAAGAAAATCAAAGCGATAGTATAGTTCAAAGTAATATAACAGAAGAAAAACAAGAAGAAAATGTGGAAGAAGTAAAAGAAGAAATAAAAGAAACAAAAGAAGAGGACTCTGCATTACCAGTTGCATATAAAGACTTGAAATGGTATCAAAAATTGAAAATGAAAATTATAGAATTTTTTAATAAGCTTTTTAAAAGAAAAAATAAAGATGCTAAAAATAATGAAGAGGAAGGAAATAATACCTTATGAGACCAGTTATAGAAAAACGCAAATTGGGAATTAGACATGTAATCTACGGTGTAATTCTAGTTATTTGTGTAATATCTGTTGGGATAGCAATTTACATGCAATTTTATAGAGATGCTAATTTAAAAGTGGTTTTTGGGATAACTACTGAAGATGAAGCTAAACAAGAATATATAGACTTAAAAGCAAATTTTCTAAATATTTTTGATAATAAAATAGAAATTGTACAAAATTATAATGGAGATGTTAAGAAGATAAGAGAGCAAGAAGAATTAGTATTAGTTGCAGATGAAGTAAAAGAAACAACAGATAATTATTCTTTAGATTTAAAAATACCTTATTTTAATATAGATTCAAGTATTACTAGAACATATAACGAGCAGATAAGAGATACATTTGCAAAGAAAGCTGATAGTGTAGTTTCACTTAAAGGATCTGATAGTTTAATTATTTATAATGTAAAATATAAAACATATATATATAATGATATTATATCACTTGTGATAATGTCAGAGCTTAAAGAAGGGGAAAATAGTCAAAGGATTATAATAGAAACATATAATTATAACTTAAAAGAAAATAGGGAGATTTCAATACAAGAATTGTTAGGACTTAAAAGTCTAAATGAAAAGGATGTGAATGAC
This sequence comes from uncultured Clostridium sp., assembly GCA_964620415.1. GTDB lineage: Bacteria > Bacillota > Clostridia > TANB77 > CAG-508 > CAG-269. The sequence goes on along the minus strand of CAZUHD010000027.1, from coordinate 4,823 downwards.
AAAATAAAAAAGGAAATTGATGAGGCACAAGAACAAAATATAAGGCTAAAGGAAGCGGGATATAATGTGAATGTTAGGGACAGTTCTGCCGAAATTTACAAAATAAACAATGCAAAACAGTTCTTTATTGGAAAAGATGGATATTTATATGTACTATATCCATATGGAAATGATGATTTTACAAGTCAAATGGATATTGTAATTTTTAAATAAGAAGAAAATAGAGAAGTTTTAAAACTTCTCTATTTTTGAATAAAAGGGGATGTCAATCTTCTAAATAATTGTTTAATCAATTATTTATATAGAATATAATATATTTATATGTCCATTGTGTGAATAAATTGTGAAAGTAATAAAAATTAATTAGAAACTTGTTCTCCTAAAGTTAAGGTAAGTTCTTTTTCTTTGCCATCTCTATTAATTTTTAAAGTTATTTGATCTCCGATAGAATGTTTATTTTTTATTTCATTTAGCTCATTCATTGTAGTAACTTTTTGACCATCAGCTTCTATTATAATATCACCAATTCTTAGTCCTGCTTTTTCGGCAGCTGAAAATTCATCTACAGACCATACATAGATACCAACAGCCATATTATATCTTTTGGCTGTAGCTTCATTTAAGTCCCTTCCAGAAATTCCTATATAAGGTCTTTTGACAGTTTTATATGTGATTAATTGATCAATTACATCTGTTGTAGAATTAATTGGAATTGCAAAACCAATTCCTTCAACACCTGTACTTGAAACTTTAAGTGTATTTATACCAATAACTTGACCTTGACTATTAACTAATGCACCACCACTATTACCAGAGTTTATTGCAGCATCTGTTTGTATACATGTATAAGTTGTAGCACTTTCAGTATCACTAACTTTTCTGTTTAAAGCACTTATAACACCACAAGTTATGGTAGTTCCTAAATCAAGAGGATTTCCAACAGCCATTGAAAATTCACCAACTTTTAAAGTATCAGAATCTGCAAATTCAGCAGCTGTTAAACCAGTTTTATCAATTTTAAGAACTGCTAAATCGGTTTGAGAATCTTTACCAACTATTTCTGCATCGTAAGAATTTTCTTCATCTCCAAATAATGTGACTTTTACTGCAGTTGCCTCTGAAATATCATAATAAACAGAACTTGACTGAGAATCAACTACGTGATTATTTGTAACAATATATCCGTCTTCGCTTATAATAATTCCTGAACCAGAAGCTGTAGCAGTAGATGTAGTTTCTCCTCTATCACCAAAGAAACTAGCAAAAGGTGATGATGTTGTTACAGTATAAGTAATGCTTATACCAACAATTGATGGTAAAATTTTACTTGCAGCAAAAATTGCTGTATCTGAATAATTTGAAAGAGATACTAAATTATTATTTACAACTCCTGTATTGGGTGACTGCTCTATATGTGTGGTAGTATCTCCAATGATTTGTTTTTTAATATCTGGAACTCCAAAACAAATACCTAGTACTAAAGAAGTACCTAAAACAGCACTTAAGAAAGGAATACCGATCGTTTTACCAAATGAAAAAGAACTTGATTTGTTATTAGTATTTATAACATTTTTAAATCCATTATCTTCCATTATATTACCTCCTATTTTTATTACATTTAATTCTACTAAAGAATATACCATATTTGTGAATTTTATGTGAAGGAAATGTAATAATTGATATATAAATTATAAAAAAATTTTTTAATTACTTAATAGTATATCACAGAATAGAAAAATGTTAACAGTTTTTTTGAAAAAAAATAACATTAATTAAAAATAGTATATAAATTTTAAAATTTTATATACTAAAAAGAGCAAGTGATTGCAAAAAAATTTGGAGGTGTTTTCAAATGGACAAAAAGCAAAAAATAAATTGTACAGTGGAAAGCTGTAGATATAATAATTGTCAAAATAATGTATGTGAATTAGAAGCAATAGTAGTAACACCAAAAGAAAATGTACACACAGCAAATCCTGATGAATCTGAATGTTCTAGTTATGAATGTGGAGAATAGAACAAAAAATATTAAAGAAGGTAATTTTTTACCTTCTTTAATAATATAAAAATATAAATGTATACAAAATATTGACATTTGTGTACAAAACATAATATAATATGAGTATATAAAATAATAAAGGAGATGATAAAAAATGTCTACTGTAAGGGTAAATGATGAAATAAAAAAAGAAGTTGTACCAATATTAAACGATTTAGGGCTATCACTAAGTGAAGCAATAAATATATATTTACATCAAATTAAATTAACAAATGGGATACCGTTTGAATTAAAATGTTCTGAGTTTAGTGATGAAATGTCAGAAGCAGTTGCGGAAGCTGAAGAAATGATGAAACACCCAGAAGATTATAAAAGTTATAAAAATTTAGCTGAAATAATGGAGGATTTAGATAATGAAGAAACAATTTGAAGTACTATTAACGACAAAATTTAAGAAACAATTAAAAGCAATAAGAAAACGACCAAATTTTAATTATAACGAATTAGATAAAGTTATCAATATGTTATCTAATGATGAAATATTACCAGAGAAGTATCAAAATCATCTATTAAAGCCAAAAAGCAAACGGAATATGGGAATGTCATGTACAAAATGACATATTATTAGAATATGTGAAAAATGATAATAAATTAATATTATTACTTGTTGAAATTGGTACACATTCAGAGTTATTTAAATAAAGCCTTTATGGCTTTATTTTCAGTTTGATCCAAAAGTGTTACAATTCACAGCCCCCAAATAGGTAAAAAGTCTCTGTAATATATCTGTAAAGTTCTAAAAGACTTAAATAGCTGTCTTATTACTTGTTTCTATCTTTTTTTATGAAAAATATTCTATAGAGTGCCTTACGTTTCAATATATGCGTTGAAATATTTGTGTAATGTTATTGAAATACACGGCAATTTAATAAATCTTGAAATTTTTGTAACAATTCTGTAATATATATGACGTCGAAAAATAAGCAGAAATAAAGTAAAATCTATTTATGAAGGAAAGTAGCATTAAATGTAACATTGCAAGGATAGCAAACTAACAATGTTACATTAATATTACAAAAATTCCAGAATTTATTAAATTGCGAGAATATCGTTGAATTTAATTTTTATTATAATTTTTCAAAAAAATTTTTACATCTTATTTCATATAAATTTCATTACCTTCCAGACCAAATATATCTTCTATTTTCATTTCGTATTATTTAACAATTATTTAATCTATCATAAACTTGCTTTATTATATTATATCTTAACCTAATTATTTTTTTATAAAATTCTTTCCTTTCATGTATCATACAATTTATATTATCAATAAAGTCATCAATTTTATCAATATCAATTTTAGGATAAATTTTTAATATAGCTTTATTACATTCTTCATTTTTTAAACTTCTAATATAAGTCATATAATTTATTTTCTTACCATTTTCTTTGATACATGAGTAACAGTTTATTGCTATATTTTTCAATTCTGTTTCATTTAAGCTTTTTATTTGCTTATCATCTAACATTGGATTTAAACATGAACCACAATCATATATTGGAGAAAATATTGCATTATTATTTTTTGTATTTACAAAAATACCCCAATTACCATTATGTCTATCCGTATTTCCTACTAAGCTATCAATTACAAACATTTCCCAAAATTTCTCTTTTATATTATCTTTTAAAGTGATGTTAATTTGAAGTTTGTGTTGCATTTCTTCTATAACTTCCATAATATCAGATAACTCTGTTCCTATCTTTTTATCTGGGTTCGTACTTAATGCTATACTTTCAAATTCATATAGAACGTAATTTCCATTTGTAAAATCTTCACAACCACATACAATTTTCTCTTTTCCATTATATATATATGTCCCTAATATTGTATTTTGCGTTTCAAAACCTATCATCTTAAATATATTACTGCCAATATATTCTGAAAATGCATTATTTATATAAGATATATCTTTATTTTTTTCTCTTATAGGATCTGGAAACTTTACCAAGTATCTTTTATTATCATAAATTAATGTTTTCTTTTTTTCTGAACCTTTATAACTATTTAATTCTTCCTTTGCTTCTGAAAAATCAACCATATCCTGCCTCCCAAATTAGTTTTTACACTTAAACATTATATCATAGAATATTTATAATTTGTATATTTTAAGTTTCTTTTTTAATTTTCTCATATTGTTTTTTCTTACTTGGTGCTTTTTTATATATTCCCATTCTTTGCATTACTCTATATAGACTAGTTATACTCCTTGTATATCCACTTCTCACTAGTTTTACCCATAATACTACCAATCCCGCATCTTTATTTTGTGCTTTATATTTCTTTATCATTTGTAATTCTTTTTCTGTATGTTGATTTGGATGACTATGTGGTCTTCTTGTCTTATTTACTAATGATTCTCTTGTTCCATCATATTTTTCTCTCCACCTATATATCGTTTTTCTATGCTGTTTATATCTTTTAGCTGCTTCTGTTACTCCATGTTTTAAAGAATATTGTTACAGTTCACAGCATAAAAAAATTGTTTTTACAACTTCATATACTCTCTAAACTTATCTTTTTTTGTCTATTTGTGTTAATAAAGATTAAATAATCTAGCTTTTTATCAGATTTTGTCTTGTTTTGTCGATAAGTTTTTTGCTAGAAGTTTTTTTACTTTATTTATATTTTGTTATTTAATTAAATTTCATCAACATATAGTTCGTCTACTACTGCTACAACCGTGTATTTTTTTAACTTTTGTATGCTTTTTATTTTTTCTAAATTGTTATATTCTAAAATTTGCTCTTTTGCTTTTGCCTT
>CAZUHD010000026.1:0-18144 GCA_964620415.1 uncultured Clostridium sp. | reverse complement strand
TGCATAAAATGATAATGTCAGATTTGACAAGTTAAATATTATTTGCTATAATATATTTAACTAGCAGGGAGTAATAGGTTCCTCGTCAGGAGCCTCAAGGATTTTTCAAAAAATCGCTCCTTGCATTTTTTATACAAAATATTTGTCAAAATCATTATAAGGTATATATATATCTGGTTTATGATTATATAATTTTTGAATTTTGTTGAACATTTTAATACAATGTTCTTTTTTTAATATATCCATTGTAGAGCTGTTTGATGTAATGCAATTGTACTTATTAATATAAAAAGAATATACATCGGCAATTTGTATGAAGTTGTTCTTTTTTGAATCTAAATAAAAAGTTTTTTCTATAATGTTACGATTATTTTCTTTTAATTTTGGATATAGTATTTTTAGCCCTTTTTCCATTTTTTTTATTTCATCGCAAAATATAATACCATAATTATTATTTGTTTTTAAGTAATTATTAATTTGTTCATATGTAACAGCAAATGAATACAAATAGGGGTCAACAGCAATATTGTTCCCAAAATACTCTTTATGTGAGGATTTATGAATTACAGCAGAAAACAGGTTAATATTTAAACTGGAAATTAAATCAACAATATTTTCAGCAATTTGAAGATTATATTGCCAAGAATTTTTGTAAAAAGGTGATTTTTTATTAGTATTAAATAATTCATTTGTATGTATTTCAATGTTTTTTAGATCAGGATATATTTTCAGCTTTTCTCGTTCAAAATAATCATTTATTTCATGCCAATTTTTATCTAAAACGGATATACCAGCTAGCACAAAAAATGGTTGATGTTTGTTATCTAAATCTAATCCAGTGTTTCCACTTTCATCTAAATACATTAAGTACATATTTTAATTCTCCTTAAATTATTTCTAATTCCAACTAATAATAGTCTGATACCACTTCGAAATTTTTATTTTTGTTTCTTTATTATATTCTCCATTAATTTTACTTTGGGAGAAGCGGTGTATATTATCTATTTTTCTATTTGTCCAAATTCATTAATAAATTTATTATAAGTTGCACATTTTTTAACACACTTATTATTTTTATTTGAACAACAAATCAGTTTTTCAAAGTTTAATAATACTCTATCACGATTATCAAGTTCTTCTGCATTATAATAATATGCAGAAAAAACTACTGTTTTATTATTTTTACAACAAGTCATTTCATATTTTCTTAATTCATTTTCGCTCATTTATTTTCTCCTTATATTTTTATATATATTAAAACGTTAATAATTTTTTTCTTCTATAAGTCGACACTATCTTTCTTTGAAACAGTAGGCATAACAAATGATTCACCTTTTGAATAATCTGCTTCATAAGTTATTGTGGCATAACCACCACTTTCTCCATAATATTTATAAGTATATTTATAAATATGATTGTCTTCACATTTTTCTATTTCTTCACAACATTTTTCATATACTGCATCATCATTCCACTCATCATATTCATCTATAATTGAATTTATTTGAAATTGGGTCATTCCTAATTCTATTTTTTCAAATTCTTGTTTATTAATTCCAGCGGTTCCTACACCACCAGAATGGGAATATTATAAATAATACAATAGCAATTAATACAATAAGAATTATTAAAATAATTGAGAATTTAACTATTTTATTTTGTTTTTTTCCTTCGATATTTTCCACTTTATTTCCTTTTATTTAGATAAAATATTATATAGCAAATTGTACGATTTGTAAAGAAAAAAGAACAATTTGTGCAATTTTTTCCTAGAAACGTAAGGATTTGAAAATTTTTGAAAAATTTTTTAAAGAAAGTATTAGCAAAGAACATATTGTACTATATAATACAAACAACAAACGAACAATAAGTACGAAAATAGGTGAGGAAATGAAAGAAAAAACATTTAAAGATTTAAGAATAAAAAATAATATGACACAAGAAGAGCTGGCTTCAAAGTCGGGTTTCTCTAAAGATTATATATCCATATTCTCAAGATTAATAATCAGTTTAAAATTAAGGGGCTGAATTTTATAATTAATTAAAAAATTAATTGTAAAATTCGGCTCTTTATGTTAGTATAAAAGAGTAAAATTTATTAAGATACAAATAAAGGATGATAAAGTTGAAACTATTAATAACAGAAAAACCGTCAGTAGCAAGAGAATTTGCAAAAGCATTAAAGTTGAATATGCAAAATAAAGGAAGCTATTTAGAATCAGACGAATGGATAATAACTTGGTGTCTTGGTCATTTAATCACTATGAGTTATCCAGAAAAATATGATGAAAAATTAAAACAATGGAGATTAGATACACTTCCTTTTATACCGAAGGAATATAAATATGAAGTAATAGAAAATGTAGCTAAGCAGTTTGAGGTAGTAAAAAGTTTGCTTCAAAGAGAAGATGTAACAGAAATTTATAATGCAGGAGACTCTGGAAGAGAAGGAGAATACATACAAAGGCTAGTATTTATGATGGCTAAACCCAATCCAAATGCAAAAATAAAAAGAGTATGGATTGACTCTCAAACAGAAGAAGAAATTTTAAGAGGCATAAGAGAAGCAAAAGATTCTTCAGAATATGATAGCATAGCAGATAGTGCATATTTAAGAGCTAAAGAAGACTATTTAATTGGGATAAACTTTTCGAGATTACTTTCAATAATTTATGGAAGAAGACTCGCAAAATCTATGGATCAAGATTATTTTGTAATTTCAGTAGGAAGAGTAATGACATGTGTTTTAGGTATGATAGTTTCAAGAGAAAGAGAAATAAGAAATTTTATAAAAACAAAATATTATAAAATAATAGGAAATTTTAACAATACAAAAGGAAAAATAAAGGCAGAATGGAAGGTAAATGATAATTCAAGTGTAAATGGAACGCCAGCTCTTTATAATGAAAGTGGCTTTAAAAATGAAAATGATGCAAAGAAATTTATACAAGAATTAGAAGGAAAAGAAATAACTGTAGCAGAACTAAAAAAGAGTAAACAAAAAGAAAATGCTCCACTTTTATTTAATTTAGCAGAAATTCAAAATGAATGTACAAAAAAATTCAAGATAAAACCTGATGAAACATTAGACATTATACAAAACCTATATGAGAAAAAGTTAGTAACATATCCAAGAACAGATGCAAGAGTTTTATCTACTGCTGTAAGCAAAGAAATTACTAAAAATTTAAATGGTTTAGCTAAAAACTTTAAAGATGAAGAAATACAATTTTTTATAAAAAAGATGATTGAAGAAAAATATTCTACAAATATCACTAAAACAAAATATGTAAATGATAAAAAAATAACAGACCATTACGCAATAATTCCAACAGGGCAAGGATTTGAAAATTACAATGGACTAAGTGAACTTCAAAAAAATATATATAAATTAATAGTCAGAAGATTTTTAGCAATATTTTATCCAGCTGCCGAATATAACAAAGTAAATGTTACTATAAATGTCGAAAATGAAACATTTTTTGCAACTGGTAAAGTATGTATAAAAAGAGGATATTTAGATGTTCTAAAACCTGAAAACAAAAAAGAAGGCGATAAAGAAAAAACAGAAGATGATGAAGATGGAGAAGAAAATGAAGATCTAGAAGTACTAAACACTCTAAAAAAAGGACAAAAATTAGCAGTTCAAGGATATGAGATAAAAGATGCAGAAACATCACCGCCATCAAGATATAATTCAGGTAACTTAGTAATTGCAATGGAAGGAGCAGGAAAATTAATAGAAGATGAGGAACTTCGTGAACAACTAAGAGGAGCTGGAATAGGAACAAGTGCTACGAGAGGAGAAATAATAAAAAAATTAGAAAGAATACAGTATATAAACATAAATAATAAAACACAGATAGTAACACCAACTGAAAAGGGAGAAAAAATTTTTGACATAGTAAATCAAGCAATGCCTGATATGTTAAATCCAAAACTTACTGCAAGTTGGGAAAAAGGGTTAGATATGGTTGCTAAAAAAGAAATAGAACCAAAAATATTTATGGAAAAGCTTGAAAATTATATAAATTCCAAATTTGATAAATTAGTTGTGAAAATGTAGATTTTTGGGCTAAATTATTGACTTTTTGATAAATCCATTATATTATAATAGAAGCAAAAAATCCGAAGAAAGGAAGAACAGATTATGGGAGAAGTTATAGTTATTACATCTGGAAAAGGCGGAGTTGGTAAGACAACAACAACAGCAAACCTAGGCTCTAGTCTAGCTCTTGAAGGGAAAAAAGTAGCTTTAATTGATACAGACATTGGCTTAAGAAACTTAGATGTAGTTATGGGACTAGAAAACAGAATTGTATATGACATAGTAGATGTTGTTGAAGGTAAATGTAAATTAAGACAAGCTTTGATAAAAGATAAAAGATTTAAAGAATTATATTTATTACCAGCAGCTCAAACAAGAGATAAATCGGCTGTAAATGAAGAACAAATGAGAAAATTAACGGGAAAATTAAAAGAAGAATTTGACTATATACTTATTGATTGCCCAGCAGGTATAGAACAAGGATTTAAAAATGCAATTGCAGGTGCAACTAGGGCACTAGTTGTTACTACTGCAGAAATATCATCAATTAGGGATGCAGATAGAATAATAGGACTTTTAGAATCATCTGATATAAAAAATCCTGAACTTGTAATTAATAGAATTAGACCTAATATGGTAAAAAGGGGAGAAATGATGGATGTTGATGACATTGTAGATTTATTATCAATAGATCTAATTGGAGTAGTACCAGATGATGAATACATAATCACACAAACTAATAAAGGTGAACCAGTTATCCAAAATAAAAAAGCTCCATCTGGAAAGGCATATTTAGAAATAGCTAAAAGAATATTAGGTGAAGATATAGAGATTACAATTCCTGGAAGAGAAAAGGGGTTATGGGCTAAAATAAAAAGCTTTTTCAGTGGAAAATAATTTTGTTGAATATGGGGGTATTTAAATGTTTGAAAATTTTAAAAACATTTTTAAAAGAGTTAAGAAAAAGGACCTTCCAAAATCAAACTCAAAAGATACGGCAAAAGAAAGATTACACTTAGTTCTAATGCAAGATAGAGTAAATGTTTCAGCTGATTTTTTAGACTTGATGAGAGAAGAAATGGTAGAAGTACTAAAAAAATATATTGAAATTGATGAAAGTAAGATAGATATTAGATTAACAACAGAAATAAATGAAAATGGAGAACAAAGTGTACCAGCATTATATGCAAATATTCCAATAATAAAGATAAAAGAAGAAATCAGAACTACAAAGAAAAACACAAATAATGAATCAATTTCAATAGACCTTTTCAATATAGGAGAAACTAAAGTGACAAATAATGAAAATAAAGATAAAAAAATAGAAGATCCTAAAATTGAGGTAAAGACTGAAGAGAAAACTGTAGAAAAAGTAGAAGCAAAAGACGGAGAGAAAAATGATAATAATATAGAGAAAAGTAAGGAAAAAACAGAAGAGAAAACAGATTCACAAGAGATAAAAAAGGAAGAGAAACAAGAAAGTGAAGCTGTAAAAGAAGAAAAGATAAATACAGAAAAAAGTCAAAAAAAAGCTCAAGAAAAAAATAAAAATGAAAAGGATGTAAAAGAAGAAAATAACAATGAAAAATAAAATTTTAAAAAATATGGAATGGTGGATACTTCTTACATCAATTTTGCTTTGTATAGTTGGCTTTGTAGCACTATATTCATCTACACAAATGTCGAATTTTGAGTCTTTTAAAAGACAACTTGTATGGTTTGCAATAAGTATAGTGATTATGGTTGTGGTAGCTTTTGTTGACTATGAAGTTTGGGCTAAATTTTCACCTGTATTTTATGGAATATCAATAATATTACTGATAGCGGTATTATTTACAAAAGCTATACATGGAGCAAGTAGTTGGTTTAATATAGGCGCATTTTCTCTTCAGCCAGCAGAAATAGCCAAAGTCGCGGTTGTGTTATTTACTGCTACTGTAATGGTGAAAATCCAAGAAAAAGGGAAATCTGAGATAAATGTTTTTTGGAAGCTTCTTATAGTTTTACTTATTGTTGCACTTCCAGTAGTATTAATTGTATTACAACCAGATTATGGAACAGCAGCAGCATATATAGTTGCATTAATTTTAATGCTATTTGTTTCTGGGATAGATAGAAAATATATTATAACCGCAATATTATTAGTCGCAATAGCTTTACCAACTTTATACATATTTGTTTTACCAAATCATGCAAAAACAAGAATTGATGTATTTTTAAACCCTGAATCTGATCCAAAAGGTGCAGGGTATAATGTAATTCAATCAAAAATAGCAATTGGAGCAGGTGAACTATCTGGTATGGGTATACTAAATGGAAATCAGACTCAATTGGGATATTTATCACCAAAAACTACAGACTTTATATATTCTGTTATAGGTGAAGAAATGGGGTTTGTCGTTGCTGGCGGGGTTATTTTATTATATGTAATATTAATAACCAAATCGCTTTATGTTGCAAAGACAGCGCGAGACGATATGGGATCATATATAGCTGCGGGAATTAGTGGAATATTTTTATTTCATATGACTGAAAATATTGGAATGACAATGGGATTACTTCCTATAACAGGGGTACCGTTACTGTTTGTAAGCTATGGTGGAAGTTCACTAATTACAAGCTTTATATGTATAGGTCTTTTGCTTAATATTAGTGGAAATAGAAAGAAAACAATGTTTATAAAATAAGGAGCAACTATATGTATTTACATGAATTAAAAATAGGAAATGTAAAATTAGAAAATAATATACTTTTAGCTCCAATGGCAGGGATAACAGACCTGCCATTTAGAGTGATTTGTAAAGAATTTGGGGCATCACTTGTTTGTACAGAAATGATAAGTGCAAAGGCAATATTTTATAATGATGAAAAAACTAAAAAACTTATGAATACTCAAGGAGAGAAAAGACCTATTGCTTTTCAAATATTTGGCTCAGATAAAGAATCTATGGGATATAGTGCAAAATATGTATCTAAATTAGGAGATATTATAGATATAAATTTAGGATGTCCTGCTCCTAAAGTTGTAAAAAATGGAGATGGAAGTAAACTTTTGCTTGATTTAGATAAAACAAAAGAAGTGATTGAAACAGTCGTAAATAATTCTTCAGTTCCAGTTACAATTAAAATAAGATTAGGCTGGGACAAAGAACATATTGTAGGAACTGAAGTTGCTAAAATTGCTGAAAAAGCAGGAGTATGTGCAATTACAGTACATGGAAGAACAAGATCTGAATTTTATTCTGGGAAGGCAGATTTAGAATATATAAAAAAAATAAAACAAAGTGTAAATATACCTGTAATAGGAAATGGAGATATAGTAGATGAAGAATCTGCAAAAGTTATGTTTGAAAAAACAGGTGTTGATGGAATAATGATTGGTAGAGCATCTTTAGGAAATCCATGGATTTTTAAGAAAATTATACATTTCTTGGAAACAGGAAATAAGATAGAAGATATAGATTTAGATGAAAGATTAAGAATAATAAAAAAACATTTAGAATTAGAAATAAAAGAAAAAGGAGAACATGTAGCTTTAAAAGAATTTAGAAAACATTTAGCAGCATATAGCAAGGGGCTTAGCCGGTTCATCGGAATTTAGAACCAAAATAAATAGAATAGAAGATAAAAAAGAATTGGAAGCAGAAATAGATAAATATTTTGAAGATTTAAAAGGAGGAAATCTTTATGTATAGAACAAAAAATTTAGGAGAATTAAGAATTCAAAATGTAGGTGAAACAGTTGAACTTGCAGGTTGGGTACAAAAAATTAGAAATTTAGGTGGAATGGTATTTGTGGATTTAAGGGATGAAGATGGAATTACTCAAATTGTTATAAGAGATGAAAAATTACAAAGTGAAGCTAAAAACCTAGTAAAAGAAAGTTGCATTCATGCCAAAGGTAAAGTTGTTGAAAGAACAAATAAAAATCCTAAAATGAAAACAGGGGATATTGAAGTTGTGGCAAATACAATAGAAATATTAGGTACATGTAAACCAGAACTTCCTTTTGAAATAAATTCTGATGTTGAAGCAAGAGAAGATTTAAGATTAGAATACAGATTTTTAGATTTAAGAAATGAAAAGTTACATAATAATATATTACTTCGTTCAAAAATATTAAAAGCATTGAGAGATGAAATGGATGAACTAGGATTTTGCGAAATCCAAACTCCAATACTTGCAAACTCTTCTCCCGAAGGAGCCAGAGATTATTTAGTACCAAGTAGATTAAACCCAGGAGAATTTTATGCACTTCCACAAGCTCCACAACAATTTAAACAGCTTTTAATGGTATCAGGATTTAATAAATATTTCCAAATTGCCCCATGTTTTAGAGATGAAGATCCTAGAGCAGATAGAGCACCAGGAGAGTTTTATCAGTTAGATTTTGAAATGGCTTTTAGTACACAAGAAGATGTATTTAAAGTAATGGAAAAAGTTGTTCCAGATATATTCAAAAAATTTACAAATTGGAAAGTAGATGAAGGACCATTTATAAGAATCCCATATAGAGAAGCTATGGAAAAATACGGTATTGATAAACCAGATTTAAGAAATCCTTTGATTATACAAGATGTAACAAAAATATTTGAAAATAGTGAATTTAATGCATTTAAAGATAAAACTATAAAAGTAATAGTAGTAAATGGTGGTGCAAAAGAGGGAAGAAAATTCTTTGATAAAATGGTAGAATTTGCAACATCAGACGAAGTTGGTGCAAAGGGATTAGCATGGGTTAAAATAGAAGAAACTGGAGAAGTAGCAGGAGGAATTGCTAAATTTATAACGCCTGAGATTAAAGAAGCTTTAGAAGTGAATTTTGGTGCAGAAAAAGGATCGGCTATTTTCTTCATAGCAGATGAACTAGAAAAAGCTCAAAAAATTGCAGGACTAGTGAGAATAGAACTTGGAAAACGTTTAGATTTATTAGAAAAAGATATATATAGATTTTGCTTTATAGTAGATTTTCCTATGTATGAACTAAATGACGAAGGAAAAATAGATTTTTCACATAATCCATTTTCTATGCCTCAAGGGGGACTAGAAGCTTTAGAAAATAAAAATCCTTTAGATATACTAGCATATCAATATGATTTAGTATGTAATGGTTACGAAATGGCATCAGGTGCTGTAAGAAATCATAGTCCAGAAATTATGATAAAAGCATTTGAAATAGCTGGATATACAGAGGAGGATATAAAAGTTAAATTTGGAGCTTTATATAATGCTTTCCAATACGGAACTCCTCCACATGCAGGTGCAGCACCTGGAATTGATAGAATGATAATGTTAATTGCAGATTCACAAAATATAAGAGAAGTAATAGCATTTCCTAAAAATAAAAGAGCGAGAGATTTACTAATGAGAGCACCTTCAGTGGCTTCAGAAGAGCAATTAAAAGATGTTCATATTAAATTAGATTTATAAGGTTTTAAACGAGAAAATCACGGATTGGTGAAATTGCTTAAATTAGATAAATATGAGGCAAGTATCTATGAAAATAGAAAATTACAAAAAGAGAATAGTTGATAGCAAAATAGAACATTATTTAGAGCTATTTGGTGCAATTAGCATAGAAGGAACAAAATACTGTGGAAAAACATGGACTGGACGTTACCATTCTAATAGTGAAATTCTTTTACATAAAACTACAGGAGAAGCATCAAATAATATTGAGCTTGCAAAAATATCACCATCTATTGTATTAGAAGGAGAAAAGCCAAGACTAATTGATGAATGGCAAGAAGCAACTAATTTATGGGATGAAATAAGAATTGATGTTGATAAAACAGGTTTAAAAGGACAATATATTTTAACAGGTTCTTCTACCCCTAATAGAAAAGGAATAGCACATAGTGGTGCTGGAAGATATGGAAAAATACATTTAAGAACGATGAGTCTATTTGAGTCTGGAGATTCTACAGGAGATATATCATTAGAAGAATTATGTAATAATAATTTTAAGGAAAAAGCGACTGGAGAAGTAGATATAAAAAATTTAGCTAGATTAATAATAAGAGGTGGTTGGCCTGCAAATTTAGGCTATTTTGCTAAAGATGCAAGTAAAGCTATAGAAGAATATATAAATTTAATAATAGATGATGATTTAAATAGACTAGATGGCATTAACAGAGATAAGCATAAAGTTAAATTATTATTAAAATCATTGGCAAGAAATGAAAGTACAACAGTATCAAATATGACTTTAAAAAGAGACATCAATGAGGTAGATAATGATGAGCCTTTTTCAACTAATATTCGTTCATCTGTAAGGGTGAAACAATCACAAAAGAGACATTTGGCAGATCCTTCTATTGTATGTTCTTTATTAAATATACGAGAAGAAAATAAACTTATAAATGATTTGAATACATTTGGATTCTTATTTGAAGCTATGGTAGAAAGAGACTTAAAAATATATGCAGATAGCTTTAATGCTAAATGTTATCATTATCAGGACTATCAAGATAAAGAAATAGATAGTGTTATAGAATTAGCAAACGGAGATTGGTGTGCATTTGAAATTAAACTTGGAGTAAACCAAATTGAAAAAGCTGCAAAAGATTTGATAAGCTTAAAGAAGCAAATTGAAAGCGAAAATAGAAAAGTACCATCAGCTCTTTGTGTAATTTGTGGATTAACAAATGCAGCATATAAAAGACCAGATGGGGTATATGTAATACCAATTACTGCATTAAAGCCATAGCAAGCTATTAGTATAAATATGTTTCAGGTTATTATCTGTAATAGTATTAAAAAGAGGTTTAGGGCTAACTTAAACTTCTTTTTTTGTAAAAATTTGCAAAATGCTGGAAAATGTAGTATAATAATAAACGTTTTTGCTAAAAATAATAAAAAGGAGAGTGAATTTTTATTTTAAAGGCGAATAAGTTATATTGCACAAAAGAAATAAAAAAGGGAATAAGCATAATGTTAATAGGTTTTTTATTAATTTTAGCATTGCTAATTATAAGATATAAAATAGTATATAAAGTAACATTAAACGGAGAAGAACTAGGCTATATAGACAGCTTAAAAGAATTTAGCGCATCAATAGAAGAAAAAATATTTAATCAAGAAGAAGATATAGTATATATTGCACTAAAAAATGAACCTGAATATAAAATGGAATTAATGAATAGGGCTAGTTCAACTGATGAAGAGAAAGTTTTGGAAAAAATAAAACAAACTGATACAGAAATAATGTATAAATATTATGAAGTTACTTTAAATAATGAGACAAAAGCATATGTTAATACATTAAATGAAGCAAAAACATTAGTAGGTGAAATAGAACAAGAATATAATGATAAAGAAGAACTTGAACTTCAAATAAATGAGAAATATTCTGAAACCAAAGAAGAAATAGAAACAGAATCAGTTGAAATAGCAACAAAACAAATAGAAAAAGTAGCTGATAGGATAGAGGCTGAAAATAATGCAATAGCTATAATAAATGATGTTAGACTTGCCTATCTTCCAGTATCAGGAAGAATTACATCAAGATATGGGGAATCTAGTTCTTTAAGAAGATCAAGACACACAGGAATAGATATAGCATCTGAATCAGGAACACCTATAAAAGCTGTGTCGACTGGAAAAGTTATATTTGCAGGTAAAAATGGCTCTTATGGAAATTTAGTAAAAATAGAGCATAAAAATGGAATTGAAACATGGTATGGTCATTGTAAAAAAATATATGTAAAAGAGGGAGACGAAGTCTTGTCGGGAGATATAATTGCAGCTGTAGGTTCTACTCGGAAATTCAACAGGACCGCATTTACATTTTGAAATAAGAATTGACGGAAAGGCTGTTAATCCACAAAATTATATGTATTAGAAATTTCTTATAATAAATACTTGAAATTTAAATTTGTTAATAGTATAATCCATTTAAAATAAAAAAAGGAAAAGATGTACTATGGCAAATTCAAAATTAATAGTAGTAGAGGGAGCTCAAGGTGTTGGTAAAACAACATATACAGACTATATAAGACACACATTAAGCTATACAAATTTATATAGATTATGTGGGACATCAGATAGTTCTGAAACAGGATATGAAAAAGCTAAAAAAATGTATGATGTATTATTAGAATATGTTAAAAAACTTGAAAATACAAGCATTAATTTACTTTTTGACAGAACTTTTTTCTCAGAAGAGATTTATTGTAGATTAGGTAAAAAGGCATATTCATTTACAGAGGAGTATAATGAACTCCTAGAAAAATTCAGTAAACTAGATTTTGAAATCTACTATATAACATTATATGTAGAAAATGAAGAAGTATTTGGTGAAAGACTAAACAGAGAAGGAAAAGCAGTATTCAAACAATCTGAATTTACAATACAAAACAGTATTAATCAACAAAAAGAATATTTAAAAATGGCGGAAGAAGTAAAGGAAAAATATCCAAATATCAATGTAATAAATATTAGGACAGATAGATTATTAGAAGATGTGCAAAAAGAAATACGTCAAAAAATAGGATATTAATTAAGTAATAAAACAAAAATAAAAAAATAAATTAAATAATATAAATGGTGGTGCATTATTCTAGTCATAATTTTTATTGTGAGGGTGGGGCTAAAAATCCACTAAAGGGCATATATTTAGGACTTTTTGTTTGTGCGTAAAATGCCAGTTTTGCGTGTGAGTAGGAAGAATAAAATAAGGGTATGATGTAATGGCATATATCAAATCCCTTGTTTTGCCGAAACTTGCGAAATATGAGTCAAGTTAACCTATGTGAGTGCCAAGACACGAAAGGCATAGAGTAGCCTGTCTTGAGTGAATGTGTAGGAATTATTAAACATATGAAATTACATTTGCAAAAGAGACTAGCAGTAAAATAATATGTTAAGGAAAACTTCTAGGGTGTTTATTCGTATAACGAGTGAGAAAATTTAAGGATTAAGGTACGGATTTAAGTGGCTATCTGGTGTCTAAAAAAATTTAGATGCTTTCTTTAAATGGAAACGGCTATGTAGTAATATATAGTAGGAAACAGAGAAATTCGACCAGACCTAAACCGTAAAATTTACTTAAATTTTCACCATCTGTATATTGAAAAACTAATAGGGCGGTTTTTAACTGCCCTAAAAAAATAAAATAAAAAAATGGAAAAAGGAGGAAAAGTTAGCAAAAATAGGCTAACAAAAGGAAATTTGCAAGAAAAAAAGAAAAACGGAAAATCAAATATAAAATGGGTGATACAATCTTTTATAATAACTTTTATTTTATCAGGTATTGTATCATTTATATCAAATAATGGTATAGAAAAATTAAACATATTTGCATCAGTAATAATATTAATAGTAGTAATCTTAGTTGGAATATTATTTGATATGTTAGGGGTTGCAGTTACTGTAGCACCAGAAGAAGAGCTACATGCAAAGGCAACAAAAAAAGCAAAAGGAGCTAAATCTTCTTTAAAACTTATAAAAAATTCATCTAAAGTTGCAAATGTATGTGCAGATGTAATAGGGGATGTGTGCGGAGTAGTAAGTGGTGCAATAAGTGCAATGATTGCTTTAAAAATCTCAAGTACATATAATTTATCAAATAATATACAATTTTTAATAAGTGCTTTTGTTGCATCATTAACAGTAAGTGGAAAAGCTTTTGGGAAAGAAATAGCAACTAGAAATGCTACAGAAATTGTATATTTAGTTGGAACTTTTTTTAGTAAATTTAAAAATGAGGAATAAAAATATTTTGTTCTAGGAGTATAAATGAAAGTTAGTGTAATAATACCAGTTTATAATATTGAAAATTATGTGGAAAAATGCCTTGATTCAGTTGCAAATCAAACAATTGAAGAAATAGAAATTATTGTAGTAAATGATGGTTCAAGTGATAATTCAAAGGAAAAAGTAAGTAAATATGTAGCTAAATACAAAGATAAAATAAAATATTTAGAAAAAGAAAATGGTGGACTTTCAAGTGCTAGAAATTATGGGCTAAAATATGCAACACGGAGAATATATTGCTTTTTTAGATGGAGATGACTATATAGAATTAGAAGCATATCAAAAAATGTATGAAAAAGCAAAAAAAGAAAATGCAGATATGATAGAATGTGACTTTTTATGGGAATACCCAAATAAAGTAAAAAAAGATATTGGAGCAAATTATAATACAAAAGAAGAAATGATAGAAAAAGGAAGAGTTGTTGCATGGAATAAATTAATTAAAAGAGATATTATAGAAAAAAATAATTTAGAGTTTTCGGAAGGCTTAAGATATGAAGACGTAGACTTTTTCTATAAACTTGTACCAAATTTAGAAAAAGTTTCTTTTATTAAAGAATGTTTTGTGCATTATGTACAAAGAAATTCTTCTCTTGTTAATACTCAAAATAGTAGGACAAAAGATATTTTTAAGGTACTTGATAATGTTATTGTATATTACAAAGAAAATAACATTTATGAAAAATATGAAAAACAGCTAGAATATATTTATACTAGATTTTTGCTTTGTAGTTCTCTAAAAAGAATGTGTAAAATAGATGATAAAATAGAGAGAAAAAAAGCATTAGAGGAAACATGGAATAACTTAAATACGAAGTTCCCAAATTGGAAGAAAAATGATATTTTGAAGAACTTTAGTTTAAAAAATCTATATATTAGAAGTAATAACAAATTGACTTATAAAATTTATTGTTTTATTTTAAAATTGTAATAGGAGTAGCAAAATATGAAGAAAAAGATAACTCTTGAAAATTTAATGTGTTTATTTGTGCTTTTGTGCCCAATATTAGATGCAACGAGTTTTTTGTTTAGAACTTATTTTGAGACTTCTTTTTCTTTGACTACTATTTTAAGACCAATTATACCTATAATCTGTTTTATTATTTTGTTTTTTAAAGAAAAAAATAAAAAACAAAAAATTTTGATTATTCTTATTTATGGTATATATTCAGTAATACATTTATATTTATTTCAAAAGTTACATAATAACAGTTCTTATGGCAATATAATAAATGAAATGCAATATTTAATAAATTATTCTTTTATGATTATTAATTTATATTTATTTTATAGAATAATAAAAGATGAAAAAAAACTTAAAAACACTGTTTATATAACTTTAGGTTTATATATTGTAATTTTATTTTTTTCAATTATAACTAAAACATCATCTTCTACATATATAGAGGGAATTGGATATAAAGGCTATTTTGAATCTGGAAATAGTCTATGTACAGTTTTACTTTTGTGTTTATGTGTTTTGCTAAGTAGTTTTAATCTAAAAGATTGGAAAAAATTTATTTTAATAATTTTAACTGGGATATATTTATGCGCATTTTCTGGAATGAGAACAGGATTGTTTGGCTTTAGTTTAATTATTGGCATTTATACTTTATCTAAATTATTTATTAATATAGATTTAAACATTTTTAGCAAAAAGAGAACTATTTTAGTAACTATTTTACTTATTATTTCTGTTATTGCAATTTTTGTATTTGGATCTAATATGCTTCAAAGAAGAAAAATGCTTAGAGAAGAAGCCGAAAAAAATATTGATGTAGAAACTATGAAGCCAAGGCGTGTAACAGGGGATATTTTAGAAATTTACAAAAAGATAAGGGATAACAAATTAGAACCTCGGATTTATGTCAGATGCAGAAAAGAGAGCTATTTCCGATTTATATAATTTTACAGAAAAGACGGAACTTTCAAATGTAGGTAATTTAAGAAGCTTGCAGATTATCTATAATGTAGCTTTAGTTAAAGAACAAAGTGATATTAGTTTAATTTTATTTGGAAATGGGTATAAAAATCAAACTGGTGAATTGGTTTTGGAAATGGAAGTTCCAAGTATGTTATTAAATTTCGGAGTTTTCGGATTTATACTATATTTTGGTCCTTTCTTAGCTATTTTTATATATTCTGGATATTATTTATTTACTAAAAGAAAGAAAATAAATATAGAGAGTGTTATGTACTTTACAGGAAGCGGACTTGCAATTGCTTTATCAACATTTTCGGGATATGTATATTTTAACTTTTCAAGTATGACTATTGCTATAATTTTAAATATATTATTAATAAAAAGAATTGGAGAATTAAGATGAAAAAATTAGTTTTTGGAATAACGAGTATGCAATTGGGTGGAGCAGAAAGAGTATTAGTTGATCTTGTAAATAAATTAAAAGATAAATATGAGATTACTATTTTTATGATTTATGGAAAGGGCGAATTTTTACAAGAAATAGATAGTAAAGTAAAGTGTATATGTTTATATGATAAACAATATGAAAAAATGAGTACCTTTATGAAAAAATTTATTCCACTTTATATATTAACTAGAAGTAAATCTATATATAAGAAGTACATTAAAGGAAAGTATGATGTGGAGGTAGCTTTTTTAGAAGGTCCAATCACTAGAATATTTTCAAATAAAGGTATATCTAAAAAAATTGCATGGGTTCATAACGATATTTCAAAGGTTTTTGGAACAGAATTGAAAGCTAATTTAAAACTTAAATTAGATAAAAAAAGTTATTCAAATTATGATAAAATAGTTTTTGTAAGTAATGATAATAAAGAATCTTTTAATAAAATTTTTAAGGGATTAGAAGATAAAGAAGAAGTTCTTTATAATTATATTGACAAATCAAAAATAATCCTAAAATCAAAAATGCAAATTGGACAGGAATATATAGATGGCGATATTCCATCTATACTTACAGTTGCAAGACTTGTAGAACAAAAAGCGATAGACAGATTGATAAATATTCATAAGAGATTGATTGATGAAGGTATTAAACACAAAATATATGTAATAGGAGATGGACCTGAAAGAAAAAATCTTGAAGAGCAAATAAAAAAACTAGGAGTAGAAGAGACATTCAAATTAATGGGAAAAAGGGATAATCCGTATCCATATATGAAAAAGGCTGATTATTTTGCCTTACTTACTTATTTTGAAGGCTATCCAATGACTGTCGAAGAAGCTAAAATTTTAAATAAAAAAATTTTAATTACTAATACGTCTGCAAAAGAAGTTTTAAAAGGATATAGTAAAAAATTGATTTTTGAAAATAATGAGGATGCAATTTTTGAGGGATTAAAACAGGTATTACAAAAAAATGTAGTGTTTGAAGAAGATGATATTGAGTATAACAATGAATTTTTATTAGAAAAAGTAGAACAATTATTAAATGGGTAGAATATAGGAAAGGGATTTTTTAAATAAAAAAATGAAATTAAGTATTTTAACTGCAACTTTTAATAGAGCAAATTATTTACCTAAATTATATGAAAGTATAAAATCAAATTTAAATTATAATATAGATCCTGAATGGATTATTATTGATGATGGTTCAACTGATGATACTAAAAATGTTGTACAGGGATTTATAAATGAAAATAGGTTTTTGATTAAATACTGCTATCAAAAAAATAGTGGTAAAATGTCTGCTATAAATGAGGCTGTAAAACTTGCAACAGGTGACTTAATTGTTGATTGCGATTCTGATGACTATTTTACAGATGAGGCATTTAAAATAATTTCAGAAAATATGAATATACTTTTTGAAAATGAAAATTTATATGGACTAGTTTTTCTAAAAAAAGATAGCAAAGGTAACATAAGTGGAAAAGAGTTAAAGGATAAAGAAATTACAACGATGTTTGATTTATACTTTAAACAAGATATACAAGGTGAAAAGATTATTGTTTATAATGCAAATATAAGAAAGATGTTTTATCATGAACTAGAGCATGGAGAGAATTTTGTTACTGAAGCTAGAATGTATCATAAAATGGATGAAAAATATAAGCTTTTTTCCATAAATAAGCCTATTGAACAAGGGGATTATTTAGATGATGGATATTCTAAAAATATAAATGCTTCATTTAAGAAAAGCCCTTATGGATATTATATGTATTTTAAAGAATTGCTAGAAAAAGATATGAAAGGTGTTTTATTTAAGAAAAGAATATATGCTATTAAACATTTTATTTTATTTAGTTATTTAACTAATCATAAATTTGAAGATGATTTTATAAAGAATCCATTAAATAAGATATTATATAGAATTTTATATTTACCTGGAATGTATAAAAGTAAGAAATTTTAAATA
>CAZUHD010000025.1:0-18273 GCA_964620415.1 uncultured Clostridium sp. | reverse complement strand
TTAATTTATATTTTTATTATAATAACTTCCATAATGTTTGTCAATAGCATTTTTATTTAAGTTTTGATATTTTTTTATATAATAGGAAAGTCATCGTAATTATAAAACATATATGATGTTTACATAATAACACAAATAGTGTAATGAGGAGTAGAAATAGGCAAACCATTCCATTCATCTTCTTGCTCAAATTCTAAAACAGCTTCAATTGGTGCATCAAATTTATATTTACATTTTGGACAGTTGTAAGCAACTGTTTTGTAACTTAAGGCAAATGGGGAAGATGGCAGATATTCCAACAGTGCATATAGCTTTAAATAGTAAAACACTAGAAAGACTTGGATATACAAGACTAACTAGTGTATACTGTTAAAGTATTAATTCTATTAAACCGCCCATTGCCGAGCAGCACGATGTAGAGATGTAAAAGGACGAAATATCAATTAGTGATAAAAAATTAGTTTTTCTTTATATAATTTGTTTGGAACTATTTTATAACAACATCAATAAGTTTAGCATCTTTAGTACGTATTGCAATAGTACTTCCACGTACTTCATAAGCTCTAGGATCTCCAAAAGGACTAACAAGAATAGGTTTTATTTCTGTGTTTTTAATTAAACCTAAATCTAACATTCTTCTCCTTAATGAGTCTTGTATATTCAAATTTAATATATATCCATTTTGATTTAGTGGTAATTTATCTAAACTACATTTATACATATATTCCTCCAAAATTCGTCAAAAGTTGTATATTATATTATATATTTTTTTAAGTCGAAAGTTGAACATATATCTTGACTTTTTTTCCATATTGTTATAAAAATAATATGAAATAAAAATAAAAGGAGAATCAGAAAAATGAAAAAAGTACGTGGCTTTGAAATAGCAAGGGGATTTGAAGATAAAGGAATAAATCTACCAGAAAGAAAAACAAAATATTCCGCAGCATACGATATAGAAGCAGCAGAAGACGTTGTTGTACCTAGTTTTAAAAAAGGTATGAAACCAACTCTAGTTGCAACTGGATTAAAAGCGTATATGCAAGAAGATGAAGTATTATATTTAATGGCTAAAAGTTCGGGATTTTCTAAAAAAGGAATAGTGTTATCTAATTGTGTTGGAGTAATAGATGGAGATTATTATGGAAATGAAACAAATGATGGACATATAATGTTTTCAATTATAAATTTAAAAGATGAAGATTTACATATAAAAAAAGGGGATGCAGTAGGACAAGCCCTATTCAGTAAATATTTAGTTACGGATAATGATAATACTGTTGGAATAAGAACAGGAGGATTTGGTTCAACAGGTAACTAATAATTTAGAAGGGATTGATTACATAAATATGAAATTTAAAAAAATAGTAGAATGGATAAAAAAACATAAAAAAATGTTAACTGAAATTGTAATAATTTTTATAATTTCACTATTTAGTTTTAGTATAGCTCCAAAGGCATTACAAAATGATACATTTTATACAGTTTCTATAGGCAACTTAATTTTAGACAATGGAATAGATATGAAAGATCACTTTTCATGGCATGAAGACTTACCTTATGTTTATCCGCATTGGCTATATGATGTAATTATGAGCCTTATATATAATTTAGGTGGTTGGAATGCTATATATATATCAACGGCTATACTTTCGATAATATTAGGCATATCAATATATGAAGTAAATAAATCACTTGCTAAAAATCAAAATGTATCATTTTTAATAACAATGGGAGCAATGTATTTATTAAAAAGTTATATTACAGCAAGAGCACAACTTGTTACATTTATAATATTTATTTGGCTAATATATTTAATTGAGAAATTTCTTGAAAGCCCGAAAAAAATACGATATTGTTTGGGTATAATTGTATCTTCTATATTAGTCGCAAACTTGCATGTTGCAGTATGGCCTTTTATATTTGTTTTATTTTTACCTTATATTGGAGAATACATTATAAGTTTGCTTGCAGACTTTATAATTTATAGAAAATACAAAATTTTGTTTAAAAAATTAAAAATATGGTTATTTAGAAAAAATGATAAAATAAGAGAAAGAACGAAGGACTCTTTAGAAAAAATATATATATCAAATGAAAATAGAAGACTAAAAAGAGAAAGCGAAGAACCATATAAAATAAAAATTACAAAAAATAAAAATGTTAAGTGGCTTATATTACTTATGCTTATATGTGCATTAACAGGACTTATGACTCCAACAGGAACTACGCCATATACATACTTATATAAGACAATGCAAGGAGATACTGTAAATAATATAAATGAACATCTACCATTAACTCTTATAAATAATATTCCTATAATGTGTACAATTATAATTTTTCTAGCATTTTTAATTTTTACAAAAGTAAAGATAAAATTATCAGATTTATTTATGTTAGGTGGACTTACATACTTAATGTTCTTATCAAGAAGACAAGTTTCAGTATTTGTTTTAATAGGTTCAGTTATTTTAAATAAATTTATAGTACAAGCAATGAGAATATATAACTTTAATAAAATACTGGTGCTAGCAAAAGGTTTGATTGAAATTTTAGGAAAAACGGTGATAATTCTTTTCTTTATATGGGTTAGTATAAAAGACATAGGCAAAAAGAAAACGACAAATATTATAAATATTTATACATATCCAATTGAGGCAGCAGATTGGATTTTAGAAAATTTAGATGTAGAAAATATAAGATTATTTAATGAATATAATTATGGAAGTTATTTATTATTTAGAGGAATACCAGTATTCATAGATTCAAGAGCTGATTTATATGCCCCTGAATTTAATGGAGGAAAAAATATATTTATGGATTTCATAAATACATCTAATATATCAACATACTATGGCTCAACTTTTGAAAAATATGATATAACTCATGTTATAGTATATGAAAACTCTAAAATTAATATGCTAATAAAAAAGGCAGATGAAGATAGATACAAAAAATTATATGAAGATGATAGTTTTGTAATTTATGAGGTATTAAAATAACAAAATATAAAAAAATAAAACATTTTTCTCTTAAAATGCTTGACATTACTATATTTTATTAATATAATAAGAAAAAAAGAGAAAGAACTTAAAAGGAGCAATAAATGTCAGACCTTGAACTAAGCAATTTAGGCAATAACTATAATGCGATGTCAGATGAAAAATTATTACAAGAATTTACTAAAAATCAAAATAATATGGCTCTTGATTGTTTAATGGAAAGATATAAAGATATTGTAAATATTAAAGCCAACAAGTTTTTTATGGTTGGCTCAGAAAAAGACGATATTTTACAAGAAGGATATATTGGACTATATAAAGCAGTTAGGTCATTTGATAAAGCAAAACAAAATTCATTTAAAACCTTTGCTGGATTATGTATAGAACGACAAATAATTACTGCTGTTAAAAATTCAAATAGACAAAAACATATTCCATTAAATTCATCTGTGTCATTAAATGCAAGTGCATATGATGAAGATGATGAAGTGCAGGTTATAGATGTTTTAGATACAAGAAAAGTAGTAGATGATCCATTAGATATAATAACCCAGAAAGAATATTTTTCAGAAGCAGAAAAAGCAATAAATGATGCTTTAAGTGATTTTGAAAAAAAGGTATTAGATCATTATAAAAATGGAGAAAGCTATGTAGAAATAGCAAAAAAATTAAATAGCAAAGTAAAATCAGTAGATACAGCAATTCAACGAATAAGAAAGAAAGCTGTAAAAATAAAATATCAAATTGAAAAAGGATAAAATAAAACACATATAATGGTAAATGTTCATTATATGTGTTTTTTTAGCTACTTTAATTCTACTATAGTAACACCCATTTCACCTTCACCAAAAGTTCCAACACGGAAAGATTTTACTCTAGAATCTTTTTTTAAAAATTGATGTATAGCTTGTCTGAGTTTACCTGTACCTTTACCATGAATTATATGAGCAGTTGCAATATGAGCTAAAACACAATCATCTAAAAATTTATCAACAATAGGAATTGCATCTAATGTAGTTAAACCAATTACATTAACTTCAGAGCTAGCAGTTCTAGTTTTAGAAATTTTAGAATTAGATAGAGGTATATCTTTAGTTAAATCATTTTTTAAATTTCTTGGCTTTTCTAAGTACTTAATATTAACATTAGTTTTTATAAAACCCACTTGGACTTGAACTTCATCATCTTTATTAATTTTTGAAACTATAACTCCATTTTGCTCTAAAGTTGTAACATATACTTTAGAATTTAAAGTAATTAATTCACGAGGAATTGGATCAAAAGATAAACTATCATTATCATTAATTATAGATTTATTCTTTATAGAATCATTTAATCTATTTCTTAATTCATTTAATTTGTGGATTGAATCAGAACTTGCTTCAACTTCTTTCATTTCACCTATTATGTTAGATGCTTCAGATTTAGCATCTAATAAAATTTCTCTTGCTTTAATTTTAGCATTATCAATTAAATCTTTTTCTTGTTTTTTTAAAATTGAATTATCTCTTTGAAGATTATTTTTAAGTAATTCAATTTGATTAAGATTTTTTTCAATTTCATTTTTTTCTTTTTCAATTTGAATTTTATCATCATAGATTTTTTTTAATAATTCTTCTATGTCAACATCTTGTTTATCTAATCTTGATCGAGCATTATCAATAATATCTTTTTTTAAACCAAGTTTAGCACTTATTTCAAAGGCATTACTTTTACCAGGAATACCAAGAAGAAGCTTGTATGTTGGTCTTAAATGTTGGAGATCAAATTCGACACTTGCATTTTGTACTTTATCAGTCAACAAAGCATATCTTTTTAATTCTTGATAATGTGTAGTTGCAATTGATAGAATGTTATGGCTTTTAAAATGCTCTAAAATACTAATTGCAAGAACGGCACCTTCTAATGGATCTGTTCCAGAACCTAATTCATCTACTAAAACTAAACTATTAGAAGTTGCAGTATTTACTATATTTGAAATATTAATCATATGGCTTGAAAAAGTACTTAATGAATCAGATATACTTTGATCATCTCCAATATCTGCAAATATTTCATCGAAAACATATATACTAGACTTTTCATCAGCTGGGATATTTAATCCAGAACATGCCATAAGTTCTAATAAACCAACGGTTTTAAGAGTAACAGTTTTTCCACCAGTATTTGGTCCTGTTATAATAAGTAAAGTAAAATCTTTACCTATATTAATAGTTATAGGGACTATTTTTTTACTATCTATTAATGGATGTCTTGCATTTATTAGATTAATAAATTTTTCATCATTTATATCAGGTGTAATTCCTTTTATTGAATTAGAAAATTTTGCTTTTGCAAAAATAAAATCTAATTTGCCAATTACAAAACTATCTTGTAAAAGTTCATTTGTATATGGGAAAAACAGACTACTTAAATCTTTTAGGATTTTTTCAATCTCATTGTGTTCTTCAATTTTTAGGTTATTTAATTCATTATTTAATTCAAATACTGCAAGTGGTTCAATGAAAACAGTAGAACCACTACTTGAAATATCATGAATAAATCCTTTAACAAAAGATCTATATTCTTGTTTTATAGGAATAACATATCTTTCATTTCTTATTGTTACTACATTTTCTTGAATATATTTTGAATATGTAGAAGAATGTGTTAGTGTATTTAATTTATTTTTTATTTCTTGTTCTAAACTTAATTCTTTCCTTCTTATGTTTGCTAAAGTATGTGAAGCATTATCTGCAATGGTATTTTCATCTATAATAGATTTTTTTATTTTATCTAAAATAGTGTTATTTGTATATATTTTTGTAAAATAAGGCTTTAAGTTTGCAAATTCATCTGTATTAATAAAATTACTAAAATATAAATTAAGCTCATTTGCTATTTGTAAAATATTAGCAACAGAAAGTAAAGCCTTAGCTGAAATTGCATTAGAACTTTCTAAAGATTTTATATATGGTTTAATATTATCTATTTCTGAAATGGGTAAATTTGAGTTTCTTTCTATTAAACTGACTGCTTCATAAGTTTCTGAAAGTAATTGTTTTACTTTTTCTTTATTGTTTGATGGAAGAAGGTTTAAAGCTTCTTCTTTTCCTAAATATGTTATACAATATGTAGATAATATTTCTAATATTTTATTGTATTCTAATTTATTCAAATATAATTTATTCACTTTTTTAAGCCCTTTCTAAATTTCAGTTTTATTATGCCACAAAAATACTAGAAAATCAAGTAGAATAAATATTTTAATTTGCAACAAAATAAAAAATATAGTATAATTAATGTATAACACTCTAAAGGAGGTTACAAGAATGGATCGGTTGGAGGAACTAAACAAGGAATGCGAGAGGTGCGTAGCAGATGCTGCAAGACGATTTGAAGAGGTCGATAGGGTCAAATGTGCGGAATTTTGCCCTATCGGCAGAGAAATCCACCAATTGGAGGTGAACTCTTCTTCAAAATGGAACGATGTTGATTGGAACACGTCCCGTTTTGATGATTTGTATCACCATTGATCCAAGAAGAGCGGTCTTATTTAAGATCGCTCTTCTAGATTTTAAGATTGTAGATAATAAAAAATTACGTAAAATTCTACAATATCTTTTAATAAAATGTTGAAATAATATTAATTTTACTATATAATAAATATGAGAAAGGATTAGAAAAATGAGTAAAATAAAAAGATATTTGATTATTTTTTTTATTATATTAATTATTTTGGTAATAACAATAGTAGGAATTGTCCTTTTAAATAAAGATTCAGATGAACCTGTAGTAGAAACAAACACAGCAACAAATGAAGAAGACAATGTTTTAATAGTTGGTATGAATAATAATTCAGAAGATGATAATGTGGTTACGGAGCCAGAGCCTGAACCTTCAAATGTAGCAGGTGACTCACAAGTTTACCTTGATCCAGCAGATTTAACAACTGGAGTAGAAAATTTGAATATGGAAATAGGAACTCTTAATATTCCAAAAACTAAACTAAAGACACAGGTTTATTGTAGACAATCTTCAACTAAAATGGAAAAAATGCCGTGTTTTTTATATACATCTGGAGGAATAAATAAACCAGGAATAACATGTATTACAGGACATAATAGAAGAAATGGAAAATTATTCTCTAATAATAAAAAACTAGAAAAAGGAGATATATTCTATTTTACTGATTATGAGGGAGTTGAACTTAAATATACTATTTATGATAAATATGTAACTGATGAAAGTGATACTAGATTCTTAAATATTGAATCAGATAAACCAGTAATGGCGTTATCATGTTGTACAGATGCAAACAATAATGAGAGAATTATAATTTTAGGAAGAGCGGAAGAATATTAGAATATGAAGAAAAAGAAAGTTTTGTTTATATCCAGTACTGGTGGACATTTAAATGAATTATTACAATTAAGCCCTTTATTTGAAAAATATGATTATAAAATAATAACTGAAAAAGATAAGATGAGTGAGGGCTTAAAAGAAAAATATAAAGATAGAATAGATTATCTACCTTATGGTACAAGAAGTCATTTATTTAAATACATTTTTATATATTTTTATTTAATTTTAAAAACAATATTTTTATATTTTAAAATACGTCCGAAGGTTATAGTAACTACAGGAACTCATACTGCGGGACCAATGTGTTATTTAGGTAAAATTTTTGGTAGTAAAATAATATATATAGAAACTTTTGCAAATATTGACCGTAAAACTGCAACTGGAAGACTTATTTACCATATAGCAGATTTATTTATTGTGCAATGGGAAGAAATGCTGAAATTATATCCTAAGGCAGTTTATGGCGGTCAGATTTTTTGAATTTAAGAGGAGATTTTATGATACTGGTATTATTTGGAACTCAGCAAAATGAATTTACAAGATTACTTCGAAAAATAGAGGATTTAATAGATGATGGGATTATAACTGATAAAGTAGTTGTACAAGCAGGATTTACAAAATACAAAACAGATAAAATGGAAATATTTGATATGATTTCAGAAGAAAAACTAGAAAAGTTAATAGATGAGGCAGATATAGTAATTACTCATGGTGGAATAGGCTCAATAATTACTTCACTAGAAAAACATAAAAAAGTAATTGCTGTTCCAAGACTTCATGAATTTAATGAGCATGTTAATGATCACCAAAAACAAATTGTAAGAGTATTTAATGAGAAAAAATATCTAATTGGTATACAAAATGTAGATGATTTACCTGATGCTTTAAAAAGATTAGAAACTTTTGAACCAGAAGAGTATAAGAAAAATAATCAAAATATGATTAATATTATAGAAAATTTTATAGATAATATTTAGTAAATTGGATGTGAATATAATGAATAATGAGGAATTAACAAGACCAGAGCTAGAAGATGAACAAGAAGAGAAGTTAGAAACAACTCTTAGACCTCAAACTTTAGATGAATACATTGGTCAAACTAAAGTTAAAGAAAGTATGAAAATATATATAGAAGCTGCTAAAAAAAGACAAGAATCTCTTGATCATTGCTTATTTTATGGACCTCCTGGACTTGGAAAAACAACTATTTCATGTATAATAGCAAATGAAATGAAATCAAAAATAAAAATAACATCAGGACCAGCAATAGAAAAACCAGGGGAATTAGCAGCTATTTTAACCAGTTTAAATGAAAAAGATGTGCTTTTTATTGATGAGATACATAGATTGAGTAAAACTGTAGAAGAAATCTTGTATCCTGCTTTAGAGGATTTTGCTTTAGACATAACTATTGGTAAAGGTGCGGAAGCAAAATCAATAAGACTTAATTTACCAAAATTTACCTTAATTGGAGCAACAACAAAAGCTGGTTCATTAACAACACCTTTAAGGGATAGGTTTGGAATAGTACAAAGACTTGACCTTTATTCTGTTGAAGATTTAGTTAAAATTATTAAAAGGTCAAGTAAAATTTTAAATATAGAAATAGATGAGCCATCGAGTATTGAAATAGCCAAAAGATCCAGAGGAACACCAAGAATAGCAAACAGATTATTAAAAAGGATAAGAGATTTTGCAACTGTACTTTCAGATGGAAAAATAGATTTAGACATTACTAGAAAGACTTTAAATCAATTAGAAATTGATGAATTAGGTTTAGATGAAACAGATAGAAGATTATTGAAAGCAATGATAGTGCAATATTCTGGTAGACCTGTTGGAATAGAGGCCCTTGCTGCATCTTTGGGGGAAGAGATTGATACAATAGAAGATGTGTATGAGCCATATTTATTACAAATAGGATTTATTGCAAGAACTCCAAGAGGAAGAATTGCTCTTGAGGCAGCATATAAACACTTAGGATATGAGTATAATTGTAAATAATAAAAGAAAGAGATGAAAATAATGAAATTATTAATGCACACTTGCTGCGCACCATGTAGTGTATATTGCATAGATGAACTAAGAGAGGAAAAGATAGAACCAACTGTGTATTGGTTTAATCCAAATATTCATCCATATCAGGAATATAAAGCTAGAAGAGATACATTAAAAACTTATGCTGAAAGTATTAATATAAAAGCAATTTTTGAGGAAAATTATGGATTAGTAGATTTTTGTAAAAATACGATTGATAGTTTGGAAACAAGATGTGCTGATTATTGTTATCCTGTACGATTAGCTCAAACTGCAAAATTTGCTAAAGAAAATGGATTTGATACAATTACTACTACTCTTTTAGTAAGTCCATATCAAAAACATGATATAATACGTGAATTGGGGGAAAAAATAGCCGAAAATTATGGCTTATCTTTTTTATATAGAGATTTTAGAGTTGGATTTAGACAAGGACAAGCAAAAGCTAGGGAACTTGGTCTTTATATGCAAAAATATTGTGGATGTATATTTTCAGAGGAAGATAGGTATTATGACCGTATTTTAAAAGATAAAAAGAGAAGTTGCGGTCTTAATTAGTAATTTCATAATGTATTCCAGATTATAATCGCATAATATATGAACAGAAAGACCGACTTCTTAAAGATGAAATAACACAAAAACACATTATATAGTGATAAAGATAATGATAAAGAAATGAAAAGAAAGGAAAAAATATGACTATTATTATCTGATGCTTTTGAAGTATCTCCTGAATTTAATATTATACATTTAGAATTTCCTAAATAAAAATAATCGTTTATAGTAGAGTTTATAACCTTTTTATCTTTTATTGCATTATATAGTTCATCCGTTTCTTTGTTTGACTTATTTGTAATAGGCATATAAACACATCCAATATCAAAAGCAAGTATGATTTTATCTAAACCTGCTATATGATCTGAATCTGGATGAGTCGCAATAATATAATCTATTTTTGATATACCTAATCTTTTTATATATTTAATTATTAGTGAACTGTCAGCTTCATTTCCACCATCAATTAACATAATTTAACCATTATTTATTACTAAAGTACAATCTGCTTGCCCTACATCAAAATAATAAACTCTTAGTATATCTTCATTGATATCTATTAATGGTTTATTTTGAAAATAAATTAAGGCACATAAAAGTATATATATTATAATAATTACTATAATGCCTAATATTTTTTTAAAACTATTTTTCTTTTCCATCTAATTCTCCTAAATTTTTTTATATTATTATATATTAAGTATAAAAATAGTTCAATTATCTGCAATAATATATTCTCCATTTTTACAAGTTAGCATCATTCCCTTATATAAAGAGTCAAATATATCTTGCTTAAAATCGGAAGAATCAAATTCTAAGCCAGTTTGTTGATTTTTTAACATTACATAGTCATCTTCTATTTCTGTAACTAAATAATCTACGCCTTCTGTTTTATATTCTGCAAGTAGTTTTTTTCGCTCAAACTCAACCTTATTATCTTCATCAATTGATTTTTTTGTTAGTAACGTTTGCTTCAAAAAATCACAATTTTTTTAGATAAAATAAAGACAAAAAATAAGTTTTATGATATGATAGAAATACTATTTTTATGGTAAGTTTTTTATAAAAGAAGCATAAATTTGAAGTTTACATTATAATAGATAAAATTAGCAAAAACCTATTTTGTAATATAAATAATAAACATTATATATAATTTTTTTGGAGGATGATTTTTTATGAATATGGAAAAACTATTTTATAAAACATTAGAAGATATATTTTTAGGAGCAGATATAAAAGGTGAAGGCGGTTTTGTGAATCTTTTAGCAATAAAAAAAGACTATTATTCTAACATGATAGAAGAGTTCAAAAAAGAAGTTCAAAACAATAAAATAATAACAAAAGAATTTAAAGAAGAATTCTTTGATATGCTTTATAATTTTTTTAAAAACTATTTTAACGAATCAGGTAGTGTATATTTTGCTAAAGAAGATGTAAAAAACAATATGAGTGAAAAATTGTATACAGGACATAAAGATGTAACTCTTTTTTGGAAAACTGCTAATTTGTATTATGTAAAAAGTGATATTATATTTCAAAATGCCGATATAGAATTAGAAAATTCAGAATCTAAAAAGTTAATATTTCATTTTGATGTAGGAAATCTTAAAGGTAAACAAAATAATACAAAGAAATTAATTATATATGATATTGATAAAGCAGAAGATATAAATGATATTTTAAATATATATGTAAAAGTATCTTATAGTGAAAAAGGAAAAATCTCTAATTTAAGCGAACTATCTAATAAAATAAAAATAGATAAAGAATGTATAGAAAAAGCTATTTCATTATTTGAAAAACAAGATACTATTGATTTCTTTATTAATAAAAATGCTAAAGATTTTTTAGAAGAACAGTTAGATAATTATATTAACGAAAGACTTATGAACGATGAAAATGAGTTTTTACAAGAAAGATTAGAGCAAATAAAATGTATCAAACTATTTGCTAAAAAAATGATTAATTTTATTTCACAATTTGAAAAAGAATTGGCTAGAGTATGGAATAAACCTAAATTTGCAAAAAATAGTTTATATATAATGTCTTTAAAAACACTGAAAAGAAAACTTTCAAAAGATGATTATGATTTTTATTTAAACTATAGTAATAATCTTTATGAAAGTAATAGTTCATATAGAGAAGATATTAATAAAGTTATAATGTCAAATTACTGTTTACCTTTAGAGAAAAAGTATGTTTATGAAATTGAAAAAAAAGGTAAGAAATTAGTTTTACATTATCTGCAAGATATTGTAAATAAAGAAAAACAGAAAAAAGCGATTGAAAATAATTTGGAACAATTAAAAATAAAAGAAGTTTTTGATAAAAATAAATATATAACTTTAGAATTTCCAGTAAAAATAGAAAATAAAGAAATAAACTTTGAAGATATTGCATTTATAGATACAATCTTTATGACTAATTTAGAAACAAATGATTTATTAAAAAAATTATCTAAAAATAATGTCTTAGACGATATTATAGATGGATATATAGTAAAGACTGATAATTTTCAATTTTTAAATACCACAAATAAATTTACTAATAAAATTAACTTAATATATATAGATCCACCATTTAATACAGAAGGAAATTACGCTTTTATAGACGGATTTAAAGATTCTACATGGTTAACTATGATGTATGATCGTTTGTATTTATTAAAAAACAAATTTTTAAATGATAAAACAGGTAGTTTATATATTCATTTAGATCATCATTGTAATTATTATGGTAGAATTTTATTAGATGATATTTTTGATGACGAAGTAAATAGAGAAATTATATGGAACACAAGCCCATCTGTATCAGGATTTAAAGCAAAATCAAATAATTTTATTAGGCAACATGATACAATTTTATATTATAAACATCCTGAGTCTGTTTTTAATAAAATGTATCGAAATTATAAAAATATAGAAATAGACGGCTTAGGATGGTTAGATATTTTCCATGATGAAGATGATAAAAAATATGTAATGAAATACAATGAAAAAGAGACATATTTATCTAAATTTTATCTCTCTGATGTTTATGACAATGCAATAGGAGATGTGTGGAATGATGTTTATAGTATGATGTATACTCAAAATATGACCAGAGAAAACTGGAATATTTCAAATACTCAAAAACCAGAAAACTTGTTAAGAAGAATAATCCAAAGTTCAAGTAATCAAGGTGACTATGTGATGGATATTTATGCAGGAACTGGAACAACAGCTGCTGCAGCTCATAAACTTAATAGAAAATGGATTGTAACTGAATTTGAAGATTATGTAGAATCAACTGTGTTAATGAGAATGAAAACTGTAATTTCTGGTGATTATAGAACGAAATTATCGGAAGATATCAACTGGAATGGTGGAGGAATATTTAAATATTATGAACTTGAACAATACGAAGAAACATTAGATAATTCTGTATATGAAGGAAAACAATTATTTTTGGATAAAAAAATTCCTGAAGTTTATTCACAATATATTTTTTTTAATGATAAGAAAATGATTGGAAATATAAAAATTGAATCTGATAATGAAATAAATTATGAATTAAAATCTATTTATGAAAATATTGATTTGATAGAGAGTATTTCTAATATAACAGGATTACCAATTTTATCTATTGATGATAAATATTATTATTTTGGAGATAATAAAAACAAATTAAAAATAAAAATAGATTATAATGACATGTCAAAAGAAGAAAAAATTGAACTTATAACTATACTTAAACCATATTTGTGGTGGGGAGAATAAAATGAATAAAAGTGTTTTAAGAAAGATATTAAATAATATAGATTATGAAAATAATATAAAATGGAATATAGAAAATCTTGAATCTTTTTCTCACAACAAAAAATTATATTATTATCAAGTAGATGCAATAAAAAATTTATTGAAATCTTTATATTTTTATTATGAAGAATGCGAAAATAATAAAGATATTGTTAAAGAAAAATATGAAGAATATTTAGATATTTCATTTTTGGATATAAATAAATATAATTTTAATAGAGGCAAAAAAAAAGAAAACGAACAATTTAAATTATTTGCACCATACTATAATATAGAAAATAATATAATAAGTGGAAAAAATTTTTTAAATAGGAATAGCTTTTGGATGGCTACAGCAAGTGGTAAAAGTATATTAATTATAAAACTGATTGAAATAGTACAAAAATTAATGAACAATGGAGCAATACCCAGGAGAGAAATATTATTACTACTTCCAAGTCAAAATTTAGTTGAACAAATTGAAAAAGAGTTTTTTGATTATAATTTATATAGAACAGATAATAAAATTGAATTAATAAATTTGAAAAATTACTCAAAATCTAAAAAATATCAAAGTATATTTAATACTTGTAAAGTATATTATTATCGTTCAGATTTAATAAGAGATAAGAACTCTGAATTATATGTAGACTACAAAGATGTTGAAAAAAATGGAGAATGGTACATTTTATTAGATGAGGCTCATAAAGGTTCAAAAGATGATTCTCTTATGCAAAATTACATAAGTATCATGTCAAGAAATGGATTTTTATTTAATTTTTCAGCAACTTTTACAGAACAGATTGATTTTATAACTAATTGTTTTAATTTTAACCTTGAAAAATTTATAAATGCTGGTTATGGGAAAAATATTTACTTATTAGAAGATTCTTTTAAATTTAATGAAGAAAATGATGAATTGTCTGAAAAAGAAAAACAAAAAGAAATATTAAAATCGTTAATTGTTTTATATTTATTAAAGAAAGAAAAAAGTAAAACTGATTTATATCATAATCCATTGATGATTACATTAGTTAATTCAGTTAATACAGAAAATTCAGATTTATTAAATTTCTTTAAAAAAGTTGAAGAAATAGCTACAGATGACATTGATGTAGAAATGCTAAATAATATAAAAAATGAACTATTTATAGAATTTACGAAAGAAAAAGAATATATTTTTGGAAATGAAAAAATCGTTTTTAATTGTTCAGAATTACAGAATTTAAATATAAAAAGTATTAGGAAAGAGCTATTTCATTCAGAAACAAAGGGTGCAATAGAAATAATACAAGGAGAAAGTGGAAAAGAATTATGTTTAAAATTGGAAACAGCTGATAAACCGTTTGCTCTAATTAAAATAGGAGATACAGAAACATTCAAACATGAAAATTTAAGTAAAAACTATAAGGTGATTTCAAATTATAGAGGTGGGAGTTATTTTAGTAATTTAAACAATAACCCTAATATTAACATGTTAATAGGTAGTAGAAGTTTTTATGAAGGATGGGATAGTAATAGACCTAATATTATAAATCTAATAAATATTGGTGGTAGTGATGCTATGAAATTTATTCCTCAGGCAATTGGTAGAGGAATAAGGATTGAACCTAGAGATGGATATAGGAAAAGATTACCTGATAGTGATGAACATAAAAATAAATTACTAGAAACACTGTTTATTTTTCCAACAAATAAAGATGCCATTAATTGTATTTTAGATGTAATAAAAGAAGTTAAATCTGATAAAGTAGAAGGATATAAATTAAAATTACAAAAAAATAATAATTTAAATGATATTAAATTATTATACCCAAAATTTATTCCTACTACAAAAAAGAATTTAATTGCAAAAATTAGTATTTCCTCTAACGATATAAGAAGATTTAAAAAATTTATATTAAGCATTAGTAAAGAAGTGCTATTTATACAAAAGAATTTGACTATAAATCAACTTAATTATATTTATGAATTAATAGAAAATGATAACTTGTTTTGCGTTAATGAAAATAATTCTTTTAGCAATATGAATAATTTATTAGATTTTGTAATTGACCATATAAAAACAAATGTTAAAGATTTTTCAGAAATTAAAGAAATTGATGATGAAATTGTACATTATGAACAAATAGAATTATTCGATTATACACAAGATACTATCAATAGTTTAGTGGAGAAAATAAACGAAGTAAATAATTTTTCAATAGATATTGATAAAAAAGAATTAGCACTTAAATTTAGTGAAGGTAAAATTACACAGGAAGAATTACTAGAAAAAATGCAATCAAAACCAGAAATTTATTTTGATAATATAATAATACGAAAATTGTATAATCATTATTATAATCCTTTATTATTAAGTGTTTCTGCAAATATTAAAAATATAATTAAAGAAGAAAGTGAAATTGATTTTATAAATAATCTAACAGCTTATCTTGAAAAAAATAATAATAATAAAAAGAGATGGTTTTTTTCTAAAATTGTTGAAAATGTAGATAAAATATCTATTCCTTACTTTGATAATACCATCAACAAATACAGAAATTTTTATCCTGATTTTATATTTTGGATATTCGATGAAAAAAATAATTGCAGGGTAATTTTTGTTGATCCTAAAGGTACAAAGATAGCTGATTATCAAAATAAAGTAGATGCCTTTAAAAAATTCTTTTATGACGAGAACATGAAGCCAATAGGGTTTAAATATAAAGATAAAATAGTTTCTTTTGAATTAGTTTTAATAAATAGAAATATCGATGGTGTATCTGACATATATAAAGAATTTTGGAGAAAAGATACTGATTTCACATGGCTATTTAAGTAAAAAATATGAATTAAATAGACAATATAATAATATTAATATATTTTTAATAAGAAAATCCATATAGAAATATATAAGTGTAGATTTGTTATTTAATATATATAAATTGCGAAATCTAAAAAATTTTGATGAAAAATATTGCATGCAAAAAATTGTAATGATATAATTCAAATAAATTAGGACAAAATATAAAATTACAGAAGTAAAAAAATTCTTGTATTAAAAAGTACAAGAGGAAAGAGGGAAAAAATGAAACAAAACACGAGAAAAATTTTCGCAATAATTATTTTCGCAATAATGGTATTAACAATGATACCAATAACTAATTCATTCGCAGAAACAGACAATAAACCAAGATTTGCGATATCTCGAAATATAGTTATGAAAAGAGATGAAACTTCTGAGCTAAGTGCAACAGTTAACGAAAAACTAAATTTTATAAGATTTTCAACAGAGTTGGACTATGATAGTAATGCAATTGAAATTGCAGGAATTGAAAAGGGAGACATTTTACCTGATGAAGCGAAATTAACAGTTACAAGAGATGAAACAAATAATAAAATAACAGGATTTGTCATTGAAAATGATAACGAAGTAGCTATTGATACTAATGCAGGAACGCTTGCAAGAATTAAAGTAAAAGCTAATGGTGATGCTGATTTAGGAAAATATCCGATAGAGTGGATTAGAGCTGAATTATTAAAAGATGATAATGGAAGTACTGATGATATTATCACAGTTCCTGGAAGTGTTATAATTACTGAAGTTGAAAATTCCGCTCCTAAATGTGAATTTCTTATGATTTATAATAGAAGTATGTTTCCAGGAGAAGAGCAAACTATTTCTGTGGAAGGTAACCCTATAAATGGAAAGGCTCAAATCCATTATATTAGAACAAAACTTTTATATGATGATAATTTTTCAGTAGTTGAAATTGAAAAAGGTAAAGATTTACCAGAGGATGCTTCGCTAGAGCTATACTATGATTCAGTTGGTAGAATTACTGGTTTTAGTTTAACAACAGATAACGTAATAAACATAAATCCAAATTGTAATCTTCTAAATATGAAAGTAAGAGCTACCTCCGATGCCGACATTGGTGGGTCAGAGTTTGCAATCGCTTGGACATGTGTTATAAATGAAAACTGGAAAGAAGTTATTATGGAAAACACTATTGCAAATATTGATATTGTTGCGGTATCACAACCTACGCCTGTAATTGAGAAAGCGTGGATAGAAATTCCAAGAACTGAGCTTATGGTTGGAGAAGAAGAAAAACTACAAATTGTAGTAGAACCAGAAGAAGCAACTGACCAAATAGAGAAAATAGAATATTCATCAAGTGATCCTGAAGTTGCAACAGTAAGTGAAGATGGGATGGTTAAAGCAATAGCTCAAGGAAAAGCAACAATTAAAGCCGTAATAAATGATGAGTTTGTAAGTGAAGTTGAAATAACAGTAACGAATCCAGATATACCAGAAACCTCAGACATGCCAATAGCATTATTCACAGCCATGCTGTTTGCTTCAACATTAGGCATTGCATATATTGTAATAAGAAAGAATAAATAAAAAAGAATTGTAACTGTTTAAGAAATATAAGTACATCTAGTATAATTGTGTAATAAGTTTGTAGATGGACAATAAAAATCCATGGGTTTTACCCATGGATTTTTATGATATAACCCGAGTTTGCCACTTAAAAATCAAAAAAGTGGGCTGTAAAAAACCCGCT
>CAZUHD010000024.1:0-18359 GCA_964620415.1 uncultured Clostridium sp. | reverse complement strand
AATTAAATAAAATTCTATAAATGATTATAACAAAAATCACTTTAAAAGTCAAAAGCAGCTTGTTACTGATATTTTGAAGTATTTGGAGGCTGTGAATTGTAACTTTATCTTTTGTTACAATTCACAGCTCTAATATAAATTTAACAAAATAAGAAACTTGATTTTTGATTATTCTATATTATAATAGTTTTGGAAAGGAGTTAGGATATGGATAATTTACCTAATAATATACAAAACTCAATAAATAAGTTTGTAACAGAATGTAAAAAGATTTTAGGAGAAAGAGTTAAAAAGATTATTCTCTATGGATCTTATGCAAGAGGAGATTATAACAATTCTTCAGATATAGATATTTTAGTTTTGACAGATTATAACCCTAACGAATTTTATTCTATTTTAAAGATGCTGTCAAATATGACATATGATATAGAATTAAATAACGATGTAATTCTAATTCCACTAATCAATAATATAAAAAATTATAATTCTGCAATAGATGAAATACCTTTTTTTACTAATATCTAAAAAGAAGGGGTTGTTTTAAGTGAATAAAAAATATCTATAAATTTATGCATAAATAGATTAAACTCAGGAAAAGAAAAATTCAATTAGGGCTATATTATCATTAGAACCAATTGATTTTAAAAAGCATAAAGATGTAATTTCATATTTTAATCAATATTATGTTAAAACTAAAATTTTTCCTAGAGAACTAGGTCACAAAATTTCCTTAGCTAATGCTATTGAATAAATCTAATAAAAGCATTCTGCTCATGAATGGCTTTTTAAAACTAAACATTGACAAACTACATTGAAACCTACCCAATTACTACGATTATTATGATTCAGTTATTTGAATATAGCAATTTATAAGGTTCTAAAAAAAATTGATGGTGTAAAATAAAGTGTATAAGTTTTGATATCTTTAATTTACACACTTTATTTTATACTATTCTGCAATATCCAATTCAAAGAAAAATTCTACTCCTCCAGCGACATTTTTTACACCAAAATCATTTCCAGTTTTATTCATGATAGCTTTTACTAAAGATAAACCTATTCCATTTCCGCCTTTGTCGCGGTTTCTAGATTCATCTACTTTATAAAATCTATTCCAAATATGATTAATATCCTCTTCAGACAATTCTGTAAAAGTATTAAACACCTTTACTCTAACTTTATTTTTTTCTTCTATAACTTCATTTTCTATTCTGACTATTTTTTCTCCATTTATTTCTGCTGCATATCTAATTGCATTTGTTATATAATTTGTTAAAACTTGCTCTATATAAAAATCATCTGCCCAAACTTTTATTTCCCCTTGTAAATTATTCTCAAGTTTGACATTTTCTTTTTCCATCATAACCATTGATTTTCTAAGTATTTCATTCTCTAGTTCAACTATATTAAATTCTTTATTGTTAAACTGTAATTTTCCATACTCAAGTTTCATAAGCTCTAGTAGTTGTTTTACAAGTCTATCCATTTTTGCTGATTCATCTTGTATAACCTCAGCATAAAACAAACGTGATTCTTCATCAGAATTTACATTTTCTATTAAGCCCTCACTATATCCTTGAATTAAGGCGATTGGAGTTTTTAGTTCATGAGATACATCAGAAATAAAGCTTTTTCTCATTTCATCAATTTTAGACTTTTCTTCTATATCTTTTTCCAATTGCATATTAGTTTTTTTAAGTTGTTCAATTGTTTTTTCTAATTTATCTGATAATGTATTTATGCTATTTCCCAGCATATCTATCTCATCATTATCATTTGAAGTCTTATATTTTCTACTAAAATCTAAATTTGACATATCTTTGGCAATTTCGTTGAGTTCCACTATTGGCTTTGTGAATTTTTTTGAAACAATAGAAAGTACTATACCACCAATAACAATAACAAAAATTGCAACTATAGATAATAATTCATTTGAAATTTTAACACTTTCTTCAATTGGTGTAACTGGCATTCTAATAAAAAGTTTATATCCATTATCTAAATTTGCAATAAGGATAATATAATTTATATTAGTCTTCGCATCTCTATATTTACTTATGGTATATTTTTCATTCTCCTCTAAAATATTAGTAGGGTTTATTTCTTCACGCATAAATAGCATTACCATATTACCTATATTAGAATAGAAATCCTTATTAGAACTATAAACACTCACATTCTCATTATTTTTTACTAAAATGTCAAAATTATTGTTAATTGCAATCTTATCTAATTCCTCTGATAAATCATCTACCCCATTTTCACCATTATAATAAGTATTTATTATTTTATATACATTTCGTAATTGTTTTTCTTTGCTATATTCATAAAATCTACTTAATACAAAATTATTCAAAATTATAAGTGATGCAATTATAGCAATAACTATTATACACAAAGATACAAATAATTTTGTGCTAATCGATTTAAAAAAGCTTATTTTATTCTTCATTCAATTCTCCTAAATACTATTTCACTTCAAACTTATATCCTATTCCCCTAATAGTTTCAATATAATTACCCTTTTTACCAAGTTTACTTCTTATCTTTTTTATATGGCTATCAATTGTTCTAGAATCACCATAATAATCATAATTCCAAACATTATTCAAAATCTTATCTCTTGAAAGAGCAACTTTCTCATTATCTAATAAATATTTTAGAAGTTCATATTCTCTTAAACTCAAGTCTATAGGTTTTCCATCTACAGTTACTGTTCTTCCACTTTCATCTATAACTATTCCATTAAAATCCCTAACAGTTTTCTTATCTCCATTAATTCTTTTTAAAATAGCCTCAATTCTTGCAACCAATATTTTAGGACTAAATGGTTTAGATATATATTCATCAACTCCAAGCTCAAACCCAAATAATTCATCTTGTTCCTCTCCTCTAGCTGTAAGCATAATTACAGGCACATTTGAACTCTCCCTTATTTCCCTTAAAACTGTCCATCCATCAACTTTTGGCATCATAACATCTAATAAAATTAAATTTATTTTATTTTTATTGTTTTCAAAAACTTCTATAGCTTCTTCTCCATCTTTTGCCTCTAGTGTTTTAAAATTTTTATTAGTTAAAAAATCTTTTATTAGCTTTCTCATTCTTTCTTCATCATCTACAATTAAAATAGTTGTATCATCCATGCTATTTTCCTCCTATTTTAGCTAATATTATATAACTATTTTGTGACCATAATATGAATTTTTTATGTATTTTTAATTTCTATAGTTTTTGTATCATAAGCAAGACTTATATTATTTCTATTTACAATATCAATAATATTTTTATTAACCTGTTCTTTAAGTTTTAAAAATTCTGTATAATCAGAAGTATCAAAATAACAACTAATTAATACATTGTAGCTACTAGCTCTTATTTCATTAAAATATACCATTATGTTATCATTTATAACTTTTTCATTATTTTCTAGCATATTTATAATTTCATTTTTTAGATGTTCTATTTTCTCTTTACTTGTATCTAGCACAATCCCTAAATCAAGCT
This sequence comes from uncultured Clostridium sp., assembly GCA_964620415.1. GTDB lineage: Bacteria > Bacillota > Clostridia > TANB77 > CAG-508 > CAG-269. The sequence goes on along the minus strand of CAZUHD010000024.1, from coordinate 14,852 downwards.
TATATCTTCTTGTTTCAATTTTAGTTATATTTTCTATAGGCTCTACAGATACTCTAGAATTAGGAATTTGTACAATAGAATTATCTAATGTTCTTATTTTTGTACTTCTAAATGTCATATCACAAACTACACCCTCATAATCTAAAATTTTTATATAATCACCAACATTAAATGGATGCTCCATAAATATAATTAGTCCACCTAAAAGATCTTTTATAGTATCTTGTGCAGCTAATGTTAAAACAACACTTCCAAGTCCTAAACCTGTAATCAAGCCACTTAAATCGTACCCAATTTCCGCAAAGATTAAAAATCCAGCCACTATGTATATTATGCCTCTTACAACTTTTAATAAAAACTTAATTGAAGTATCACTTATCTCTTTATCACTTTTTTCTTTAATTCTTTTTATAAATTTTGATTTTTTAGTTAAACTATTTGCAAAACTATGTGCAAGAGTAACTATTATTATTATTCTATAAACTTTAGTTATTGTTCTTACAATCTCTTCTGAAAAATTAAATGTTTGTTTTAAAAACAGTATCGCAAGATATATTCCTGTAATTCTGAAAAACATCTTTAAAGGTGTATAAAATGTATTATTTTTTATTACTTTGCTACTCTTTTTTATATTAAAAATTTTTATAATACAATATGAGAAAAAAGGTCCCAAAATGTAAAATATAGCCATTATCATTATTGCAAATATAAGATTTATCACTGTTTGTTTATTAAACTTATCTATAAAGCTTATTATAAAATCCATATTAATCCTCTCTTTTTCTTATTATTTTTAAAGAGCGATTTTTAATCGCTCTTTAATTATGTCATATAATCTTTTAATTTTTTACTTCTGCTTGGATGTCTTAATTTTCTTAATGCTTTTGCTTCAATCTGACGTATTCTTTCCCTTGTTACATCAAATTCTTTTCCTACTTCTTCCAAAGTTCTTGCTTTACCATCATTTAGTCCAAATCTTAATGTTAAAACCTTCGCTTCTCTTGGCGTAAGAGTTGACATTACTTCTTCTAATTGTTCTTTAAGAAGAGTATATGCTGCCGCATCTTGTGGTGCTGGGCTATCTTCGTCTTGTATAAAATCGCCCAAGTGGCTATCATCTTCCTCCCCTATAGGAGTTTCCAATGATACTGGATCTTGTGCTATTTTTTGAATTTCAATTACTTTTTCTAGTGGCATTTCAAGCTCTGCTGCAAGTTCTTCTTGAGTAGCTTCTCTTCCTAATCTTTGTAATAAATGTCTTGATGTTCTTATCAATTTATTTATAGTTTCTACCATGTGAACTGGAATTCTTATTGTTCTTGCTTGATCTGCAATAGCTCTTGTAATAGATTGTCTAATCCACCAAGTTGCATAAGTACTAAATTTAAAGCCTTTTGTATAATCAAATTTTTCGACAGCTTTTATTAGTCCCATATTTCCTTCTTGGATTAAATCCAAAAATAACATTCCTCTTCCTACATATTTTTTTGCAATACTTACAACTAATCTTAAGTTTGCCTCTGCAAGTTTTTGTTTAGCCTCTTCATCATTCTCCAAAATTTTTTTTGCATATTCCATCTCTTGATCATAAGTTAAAAGTGGGATTCTTCCTATTTCTCTTAAATACATTCTAACTGGGTCATCAATATTTATTCCCTCAAATGTATCATCTTGAGTTATTTCATCTAATTTTAAATTTTCTACTTCTTTTAAGTCCTCTTCATCTGGTTCATCTTCAAAGTCATCCTTTAAAACATCAACACCCATTTCTTCCATGGCATCAAAAACTTTTTCTATTTCATCTGCATTTGTTTCATCTAATTCTGTTGCAAGTTCTCCATACGTGATTTTTCCATTTTCTTTAGCCTTTTTTATTATTTTTTCAACTTTTCTTTTTGCTTTTTCTTCCATTGAATTTCCATCATCATTTTCTTGATCTTCAATTTCCTCTTTTTCTATTTTTTCCTCTTTTTCTACTTTCTTTTCTTCTTTTTTAATTTGCTTTACCTTTTCCTTTTTTTCCTCTTTGACTTCTTTTTTATCTTCCTTTTTATCTTCTTTTACTTCTTTTTTTACATCTTTATTTTCTTTTTTTGTTTTTGGCTGTTCTTTTTTCTTTTCTTCTTCTACTTCTTCTAATATATCACTATTTTCTTTCTTTTTCACCGTATAAAAACCTTCCCTTCTTTTTTAAGAATCTACTTTATTTTTGCAAGCTTCAAAATTATACTATTTAACTCGTTACTAAGTTTGTTTCTCTTTTCACTATCTTGCTCCACAGAAGTTTCTCTAATTAACTCATCTCTTCTTTTTTCTAATTTTTGTTTTTCATATTTATTCAAAATATCTTTAATTGCTTTTTCATTATCAGTAATTCCATAATCTTCAGCCATAATAGCTGTTAGATGATTTTGTATTTGTTCATTTTCTAATTTATCAAGTATCGAATTTACATCTGCATTTCCTTTTTCCAATTCTTCATATAATACTTTTACAATCTCTTTATTTAGACCATATTTAAAATCATCTACTCCCATGTTTTCTTTAACAATATTAAATTTTTCAGGGTCATTTATTAAAATAGAAATAATTGTGTTTTCTCTTTTTATTACTTCATCTGGAATTTTTTCTTGATTTTCTTCTTGTTTTTTTCTATTTATAACATTATTTGTTTTTTTCAAAGAATTACCTTTATTATCTGATTGATATTGTAACTTATTAACTTGTCCAAAAATTGCTTCTTTTGATATATTATACCCTTTTGCAATCTTTTCTATGTATATTTCTCGTTCGATTGTATTATCAATTTGTGCAATAAGTTTTGCAATTTCATTCAAGAATTTTACCTTATCTCCTGCGACATCTAAATTCAAGTTTTGTTTTAGAATTTTTACCTTGAACTCTAATAATGAAATAGCTTCATCCATAAGTTTTTGGAATCTTGCCGAACCATATTTTATGATATATTCATCTGGATCTTTTGCGCCACTCATTTGTAAAACTCTTATATCTGCCCCCATATTTTGCATAACTTCCATCGCTCTTAGTATTGCTGTTTGTCCTGCACCATCAGAATCAAATCCCAATATTACTTGTTCAGCATTTCTTCTAAGTAACCACCCTTGGTTTGTAGTTAATGCTGTTCCAAGTGCTCCTATAACATTTTTTATTCCTCTTTGATGCAAAGATATAACATCCATATATCCTTCAACTACCAATAGTTTTTTATCTGCATATTTTTTTGCTACATTTAAGCCAAATAAATGCTTTCCCTTACTATATACAACGTTTTCTGGAGAATTGAGATATTTAAATCTTTTTGCATCACCTAATACTCTTCCACCAAAAGCAATTACTCTATTTCTAACATCTAATATTGGAATCATAAATCTATCACGATAAAAATCAATATATCTACCATCTTCTGTTTTTTTTACTAAACCTGACTCTAAAATTTCTTGATCTTGAAATCCTTCTTTACGAAGAACACGATATAATTCGTCACCATTTCCCGAAAAACCTAAATTATAACTTTCTAAGGTTTCATTTGTCAGTTTTCGTTGTTTTACATAATCTTGACCTGGCTTAGATTCTGGTCTATATAGTCTTTTATGATAATATTCAGATGTAAATGAGTTTACCTTATAAACTTTTGCCTTTAATTCTTCCTTTTTTTGGTCTACACTATCACTTGCTGTTGGAAGTGCAATATTTGCTCTTTCTGCTAATATCTCAACTGCCTCTTTAAATCCTACACCTTCTATTTTACTAATAAAAGTTATTACATTTCCCCCAACACCACAGCCAAAGCAATGGAAAATTTGTTTATCAGGTGAAACTGAAAAAGAAGGAGATTTTTCATTATGAAATGGACATAATCCAAAATAATTTCTCCCGCTTCTCTTTAAATGTACATATTGTGATATTACTTCTACAATATCGTTACTCTCTCTTATATTGCTTAGAATTTCATCACTATAACGTACCATCTAACCTCTTTCTCCAATTTTGATTCTTAATTTTCTACTAATATTATTATTCGACGAATTTTACATAATTCCCTCTTTTTTATAAAAATTAATACAATTTTACAGAATCAATAGCTTCAATTATGCCATTTCCAATAAATTCTGACATATTATATATATACTTCATATTTATTTTTTTCAAATCTGATATTGCAATTTTTATACTAACATCTCCAATTATTCCTTTATTTTTATTTAATGCTAATCCCATAGTAATAGGTTTATTACTTACAAAAATCTCTTCTGATGCTGTTTTTTTCCAAATTGCAGTATCTATAGCAACAATAAATTTATTTTTCATTTTAAAGTAGTTGTAGTCTAAATCTAATTTGTTACAAATATTATCATTTATATCCCCTAAGACAAACCTTTTGCCTATTTTTCCCTTTAGAAAAGTACCTACAACAGGTCCTATACTATCCCATAAAATATCACTGTTTCCAATACATACAAATAATATTTCTTTTTTATTTATAAATTTTCTTTTTAAATTATTAACATATTCTTCAAAATCCAATAATAAATCACCCAAATCTATATTTTGTAAAATCTATAAATTTTATTACAAAACATTAAAAAATATGTATTAATATTGCTATTAATACATATTTTATTCTTTGAAAAATATATATTCATTTTCATTCGCGATTTTTGCTTTCGTTGTTGTTCCACTATATATATCATTTAAAGGTATCTTGAAATTTACATAACATGTGTATTTTTCATTTTCATTATTTACTATATTTATTTTAAACTTTATTTTACAATCAATATCTTCTACTTTAATCCCTGCTTTTTCTAATATACTTCCATCAAATTGTACCTGATTATTTTCTTCCAATTGATAATTTTCAACTAAATTATAGTTTTGATATTCTAAACTTATTGGATTTGAACAATCTGTGTAAAAAGTAGGTTCATCATAATTTGCTTCTGCATCTTGTTCATTTGTATATACTATATTAAAACTTATATTTTCTGGTGTTTCTTTTTGTACTATAGTTTGTTTTAATCCATAATTTAACAAATTTTTGTAATTTAAGTTTCTTATTCCTAGTTTATCATTTCCTTCTAAAGAAATATTATCTATATAAAGTTCTTTTATCGTATTTTTATTTGATAGTTCTTCTCCATTATCTATATATATTGCTATATCTGTATATTGATAAACATTAAAATTACCATTTTCTTTTAAATCCACAGCATTTGCGCTATTACATAGAAGTATTCTTTCCAGTTTAAATACAGTATCTTTATTTTCCTCATATATTTTCATATTTTCTTTTGCGAAATTGCTTCTTGCTAGATGTCTTTGAAATATAAATCCATATACAAATATGAGTATAATTAATATGCTTATAAATATTAATATTAAAACTTTTGATTTATCTTTTATTTTCCATCTCATATTTTATCACCACTTAGTTTGCTTTAAAACTTATAGTTTATTATATAAATATTGCATGTAATTAAAAACTTTATCTGCCCAATTTGCATCACTTGCATATCTGATATTTACAGATTTTATTGTTGTTCCATTAAAATATATACCTGTTGCAATTAAATCATCTGAAATCTTAGTTCCAGCAACATTTAAATAATTTGTTGCAAGTGCATTTGCCACTTTGTCTATGCTATTTGCATAACTATCAAAAGCAGTAGCACTATTGTACGGATCTCTATCATAAGCAGTAAAGCCAAATAAATTCTTTTTATCTAATGCAATTGAAGATGTTCCCCATCCGCTTTCATGTATTCCAAGAGCTGCAACAAAAACTCCATTTACTTTATATTTTTGTTCAGCATTATAAAAGTTTTCAGCACAAGTTTCAAATATTTTATTTGTATCATTTACATTATTCGAAAGAATAGTTTTAAAATCGCTTAAAGTTAATCCACTTGGTTTACTTACATCCATTTCAATATTCACATTATTTTGTAATGTTGCAATTCTATTTTTTTCCATTATTAAAGGAGTTACTGTGTTTGATGTTATATTCGCTGTTTTTACATATCCCTCTTGTCCATTATATGTAACTTTTATCCATTCTTCTCCTGCTTCTTTTAGTTTTACATTTAAATATCTAGGTATTGAACATATTGTTTCAGATTCATCAGATGTTTCTTTTTTTAGATTGTCTTGTTCTAAAAGATACATTTCATCATCTATATGTACATTATATTTTTGCATAAATTTTGATGTACCAACATATATAATTTGAGTAGTAGGTTCTTCGATTGTTTTTTCATTTATTATGTCTTCACTTATTTTCTCTTCATTTACAAAATCTTGAAGTGCTGTTACCTGCTTTTTTCCTTTTTTGCCTTCTTGTTTTATTTTATTTTCTGCAAAAGGTAAGTTTGGATTTTCTTCATATAAGGTTCTAAAATCTATATCTCTTTGTTCATTTACCATTTTTCTATTAGAACCTGTATTTGACATCATAACTTCTACTATATCTATTGCTTGATTATTTTCTTCAAATGCAGCTATAGGTTCAGGTTCTTCTTCTTTGGAAGTCGCATACGTAGCATACATATAGGCTTTATAAAAAGATATAATTAGCACTATTACAATTATTGTAACAAAAAACCACATAATACTAAATTTAATTACTACTTGCCCATTTTCTTTTTTCTTCATTTGCATCTCCTTCCCTCCAAAAAATACTACTTATATTTACTATACTATAAAACGTTCTTGCTGTCAATGTAATCATTTACCATTATTTTCAAAACAGCCGCAACTGGTACTGCTAAAAGCATTCCAATAATTCCAAAATATGCACCACCTATTGTTACAGATAAGATTACTATAATTGGACTTATTTTTAGTGAATTTCCTATTATTTTTGGATTTATAACATTAGCATCTATTTGTTGTAATATAATTACAACTATAAGCATAATTAATGTCTTTGAAAGTCCTGATGTAATAAGTGTTATTATTGCAGCAATGGTTACTGCAACTATTGCCCCAAAATAAGGAATCATATTAAATAAGCCTATCATAAATCCTAATAAATAAGCATATTTTACACCAATAATTCTCATTGCTATAGATGTTAATAGCCCTACAACTATTGCATCTAAAAATTGGCTTGATATAAATTTAAAAAATACAACATTTGCTTTGTCAAAGTATTCATTTATTTTTTGATAAATGTTTTTGCTAAATATTGCTTTTCCAAGTTTTTTGAAAAATGATACTATTTCAGTTCTTTCCGCTAATATATAAACAGATACAACAATTGCAACAAATATATCAAATATTCCAGTTGCAAAACCCATAACACTTTTTACATATCCTGTTATTTTTTCAAGACTTAAATATTGTCTTATGTCAAAATTTTGTAATTCTTTTAATACTTTTCCTACTTGTTCTGTTTTGAATATTGAATCCTGTGGTAAATTGTTATATGCTGTTATAATTTTAGAGTAATAATTTTGGAGAGTTACTATTAGTTCATTTATGCTCTCAATCAATACTGGTAATATAAAGTTTATAATTATTAAAATAGCTAATATAAGAATAACATAAGTTGTAAGTATTCCAAACTTTCTTGCATTTTTTCTAATGAATCTATATTTAGACTTCTTAAATAGTTTTTCGATTTTACTTTCTGGAATATATATTAAATATGCCATTAATAAGCCTATTAAAATTGGTGATATTACTGACATAAAAGTTTTCAAGAATGTTCCTATAGAGCCTATAGAATCTATTGCTTTATAAACTATGATTAGTACTATTCCAAGTGATACCGCAAATAGCCATGTACGCATATGCTCTTTTTTCTCTTCTTTCATACATTTCTCCTTTATGACTACATATCAATTTCTAAGCCTACTGGACAATGATCGCTTCCCATTACATCAGAATAAATTTCTGCTTGTCTAATTTTTGTTTTTATATCTTCTGATACTATAAAATAATCTATTCTCCAACCTATGTTTTTTTCTCTTGCTCTTCCCATATAAGACCACCAACTATAAGAATCTTGTTTTTCTGGATATAAATATCTAAAACTATCTACAAATCCTGCATTTAATAATTCTGTCATTTTATTTCTTTCTTCATCTGTAAATCCTGCATTTCCTCTATTGCTTTTTGGATTTTTTAAATCTATTTCTTCATGTGCAACATTTAAATCTCCACACATAATTACACTTTTTTGTTTACTTAAACCCAGTAAATATTTTCTTATTTCATCTTCCCAAGCTTGTCTATAATCTAATCTTTCTAATTCTCGTTTTGAATTAGGTGTATATATATCTACCATATAGAAATTATCAAATTCAAGAGTTATAACTCTTCCTTCTTTATCATGAATTTCTTTTCCTATTCCATATTTTACAGATACAGGTTCTTTTTTTGTAAATATAGCTGTACCAGAATATCCCTTTTTCTCTGCACTATTCCAATAAGCATAGTATCCATTAAATATTGGTAAATTTAGTATATCAACTACGTCTTTTGTTTTTTCTTCTACTTGCATTTTTGTTTCTTGCACGCAAAAAATATCTGCATCTATTTCCTTAAAAAATTCTACAAATCCTTTTTTTACACAAGCTCTTATTCCATTTGTATTCCATGATATTAATTTCATATTTTACCTCGACACACTTATTATATATAATTTCTTCCATTTTGTAAATACAAAAACACGTTATTTTAATAATTTTTTGTTTTTTTGGTTATCCATGAAAATATAAAATAGTTATCAAGAAAATATTACAAGGCATGTAACAACAATGAAATATTAGTGTTATATACCTTTGAGATCAATTGGTGTATAATACAAATTGTGAAGGATTGGTGATAATCTATTGTCTCAAACATATATTTAAACAATTAGAAGATACATTAAATGAAAAATAACTTCTTTAGAAAAAGAAAAATTAAGAAAAGAATGGAGATACAAAATATGAAAAGAGCTACTAACTTATATACTAATATCTATAAAATAGAAAATATCATTAGTGCCTATAATGAAGTTTGTAAAAACACACATAATAAAAGAAGAGTATTGAAAGCAAAAGAATATAAAGCTGCTTATATTTCAAGAATTTATAATACTCTTAGTTCAAGGTCATATGTGCCTGGTCCATACAATGTTTTTACAATATTTGAGCCTAAACAAAGACGTATAGTAAGTCAAAATATGTTTGATAAAATAATTAATCACTTAATTAGTCGTTATATTTTATACCCTGCAATTTTGCCATGTCTTTTAGATGTAAATGTAGCTAGCAGAAAAAATTTAGGGACACGTAAAGGATTAGAACTAAGTCAAGAATTTCATCGTCTTTGTAGAATTCAATATAAGGAAAATTATTATATTTTAAAATGTGACATCAGTAAATTTTTTGCAAGTATTGATCATGATATTTTAAAAAATAAATTAAAGAAAAAAATAAAAGATAAAGAAGCATTAAAAATCGTTTTTGATGTAATTGATAGCGATTCTGAAGGGATTAGTATTGGTAATATGACAAGCCAAGTTTTAGCAATATTCTATCTAAATGATATGGATCATTTTATAAAGGAACAGCTTCACATAAAATACTATGTTCGTTATCAAGATGATTTTCTTCTTTTTCATCCATCCAAAAATTATCTGAAATATTGTTTAGAGCAAATAAAAATCTTTTTAGAAAAAGAAAAACTTACTCTTAATCAAAAAACAAGAATTTTTAAAGGAACTAATAACTTTATTTTTCTAGGTAGAAATAGTAAACGGTAAATACGCAAAACGACGTTATATAAAAAGAAAGTTAAAAAAGCAAAAATATCTTTATTTTTCAGGTAAAATTCCTATAACAAGTTTAGCTAATAGTATTATATGTTACAGGCATCTTGAAAAATTATAGTAATTGTTAATAATAAAATAATAATGTACAAAAAATGGAAAATATACAAAAAAATCAGTAGATATATTTCTACTGATTAAAATAGTTCTAGAATTATGCTCCCTTTCAGCAATTGCTTACTAACAAACATTATTCATCTATTTTTATTTATAGCAAAGACTACTTTAATAGTTTTTACTAAAGGACAACAGTTTGTTTCTAATCTAAAACTTCTCTTGTGTAACAAAAGGTCTACACAACCACAGTTTTTTAGAATCTACTGGACGCACACCGTATCCGTTCGTATTGTTATAGTTGTTGTTGTTCACGTTGCCGTTGTAGTTGACATTCATCACGTTGTTCGAGTTGTTAGCAGAAGGGGAAGCGAGCCACAAAAAACTGCAAACTCAAAACAAACCGACGGCGCGAGGCATCTAAACAACCGTGCCCTAATTTATGTTAATAGTCCTTAAATATCTTTTATTGATTTTATCCAACCATTTGCATATTTAGCTATATCATCTATTTTTTCTCCTAATTTTATATATTTTTTATTTGTAATTAACTGTTTGTCAAAACTCATATTTAATAAAAAATCTATTATCTTTATTTTACTAATCATAAGAAGAATTAATTCCTTCTTTTTGTCTGTTTTTTCTGTTATATTTGCAAGGTAGGCAATTTCCAATATATCATAACTATTTGTTCTTATTCTATTTTTTAGTTCAATATCTTTTTTAGAAAAATTATCAAGTTGTTTATCTATTGCTAATATTAACTCTCTTATAAATTGAATAACTTTGAATTTTTCTTCTCTCATTTTATTTCCTCGTATTTTTAAACAAATAATATTTGTTCAATTTTATTTAATACAATTTTCAAATCCTTTGTATCAATATTTGACATTAATTTTTGTGTTATTCTTTCTATCCTTAGTTTATAATTTACATATTCTTTTGACTTTTCATAATATTTATTATATTCATTTAAATTTTTAAAATCTTGTGTTTCATCTTCCTTATAATCATTTCTTCTATCAAATAGTGTATAATTTATTTTTTTATCTTCGAGCCTTGCTTTTACTTTATTTATTCCAACTAGTGGAAATCCACATTCTACACTATTGCTATCAATTTTTCTTATTTGATACCCTAATAAATATGAAATTATGTAGCTATCTTTATTATAACAATGGTAAAAATTTCCTATTTTGAAAAGACATACACTGTCTACTTTTATTTCTTTTATTGTTTTAATAACTTCATTTATTTTATTTTCCATAACACCTTAAAACTCCGCCGTGGTCAGACACGAGGCCTGACAGCACGGCATTTTACCTATTTTTAATTTTTCACAATATCATATACCGTCGTACCCCCAGTTGATTTTGTGTCATTTTTCTGCAAACTGACACCAGATTCTAGACAAACTACTGGACGCACACCGCATCCGTTCGCATAGTAATAGCTGCTGTTGCTCACGTTGCCGCTAAAGTAGTTGACATACATCACGTAGCCCGAGCCGTAAGCAGAAGGGGAAGCGAGCCAGTAGCCCCAGCAATTGCCTTTAACTCCATTGGCGGAAACGTTAGTATAGCTTGTATGTGGGAAGAATAATGTGTACTCACTTTCTAACCTTGTTAGCTGTCCAGCAGCCAATGAAATTTGAGTTCCATTCATATATAGGTAGTACTGCTTCTTATTTGTATCTGATTCAACATAATATCCACTTGTACCTTCTCCATTTGCTGTTATTTGTTTAAATACTGATTCTTCACCTTTTAAGTGTTTATTCCACGACTTGCACCACATCTCAAGTGTTGGTCCTCCGATTGCATATTCTCCATGGTCTTCTTTACTTACAAATTCTGTCCAGTTATTCGTATTTAGTAGTGTTGACACAGCTTTCGAATTAGAATTTGCATTATTTGTAGCTATGTCATATCCTTTGTGCATAAATAAGTTCAATGGGTCAGGAGATAGACCACTTAAATTTTGGTATGATGGAGCACTAGAACCCCAATATGCTGATAAATTCTCATACCCTGTAGATGTTGCTTTTTGCATATTTGCTTTAGTCATTGCAGCATTTAATCTTGAATCAGATGTTGGGACATAATCTGCCGCTATTAGAAATTTTCTTCCATTAGCCAAGTTGTCGCTCGATTCTCCTTCATAGAATAGCTTCCAATCATCATATGTATTACCGTTTTTATTTAGGTCAATTCCATAATTTACATATTCTCCTGTTCCGACGAACTCAGGTTTTACTGCTGCTTCTGTTTCTACATCCAACGTTGTCTCTGCTTCATTGTTTGCTTGGTCACGTACTACTACTTTTAATTCATATTTTGTTCCTGGAGTTAATCCACTATATTTGTAAGATTTTTCTACTGCTTGATCATTTTCAGATGGATCATCAATCTCTATTGTTCCATCACTTGGGGTAGTAAAGTCGCCCTCACCATCTTTTTCCTTATAAGAAAATACAAATTCCTTTATTCCACTTACTCCTGATTCTCCATCTACCCTAGCTGTATCTGTTGCTTTTGCTGTAACTTCTATCGTTGTGTCCGTTGGCTCTTTTCCTTCTGTTTGAACTAAACTTACATCAGTTGGTCCCTTTGTATCTATATTTTCCACTTTTCCTGTTGCACAATCTCCTCCCTCAGTTCCGTTCCATAATCTTACATATATTGTCGTTCCGTTTTTATCTACCGTAATAGTAGGTGTATCTGTATAGTTTTTCCAAATTTCTTCGTCTGGTTTCATTTCTTCATTTTCAGACTTAATTACATATTGTATACTAAATTCTTCTGATACTCCTTCTCCTTTTGCTAAAGTTACATTTACACTATCTTGTGTCCATTCAGTAGGTTCATAAGTTATAATTATATTACCATTTTCCTTATCTGTATTTGCTGTTGGTATTTCTTTTGTCGCTACTGGGCTACTATATATAATTTCTCCTTCATTACCTGCATTATCTTTTGCAACTGCTCTTATTCCATATGGTTTTCCTTGTGTTAATCCTTTAAATATTGCTTCTGTCGTAAATCGTGATTGTTCTCCTCCTGCCGTTTGTGTAATCTTTCCTGCTTCTTCCCATGTTGCTTCTACTTCAAGGCTAGTAAAATTTTCACTATAGTAGAAATCTATTTCTTTTATTTTACTTTGTCCAGATGTATCATCAGCATCTGGGTCTGTTGCCGTTGCATTTACTTTTATAGTACTTGTTGTAGGTTCTACGCTATTTATTGTTACAGTTGGTTCTTTTCTATCAAAATATGTATATTCTTTTGTAGCTTCAGATCCTGTTTGATCTCCATTTTTTTCAATTAAACGTGCTTTTATCACTCCATTTTGTGTTATGTCAAATCCTTCTTGAGTATAATCATTCCAACTTTCATTGCTCTCTCCAGGCTTCTGATATTGAAGTTTAAATTTTTCAATTTCTCCTTGAATTTGTTCATTTAGTTTAAGTTTTACTGTTGCTTTTTCTTCTTTTGTCCATTCAGATGGCTCAAATATATATGTTATATTACTATCTGCAATTAGATCGGGTACTTCTTTAACTTTTACTACTTTAATTTCTGTTGCTGTATTTCCCGCTTTATCTGTTGCTTCAACTAATACTGTATATGTCATTCCCTGTGTTAATTGTGTGAAAGTATAAGAATTGCTAGCTCCTTGTTGTTTGGCTTCTCCCTTTTCTTTTTTTGCTTCTCCTAGATCTAACTCATTTAGTATTATGTAAAAGTCAATTGGATTTTCATCAGCTAATTGACTTAGAGCATCACTTGCTTCTACATCTACTTTTATTGAATTTGTTGTTATTTCTTGAGGTTCTTTTATTGTAAGATTTGGTGCATCTCTATCTATCCATGTTACTTCATCTTCCTTTACTTCGCCATGTTGATCTCCAGATGTTAATCTTACTCCTATTCTTCCATTTTCCGTTACATCAAATCCTTTATCTTGACAAATTTTATAATCTTGCCAAATTGCCTCTTCTTCCCTTCCTGTTTCATAATTTGTAGCATATTCTAGTGTATACTGATCATTATTTACATAAGTACCACTTAGCTTTACATTTACGTTTCCGTTTGTCCAATCATTTCTAGGTGGGTTATATATTATATTAAGTAATCCTTCGTCAGCTTCATTCAAATCTGGTATCTTATTTGTTTTATTTGTAATTGATTTTTCTGTTTCATTTCCTGCTTTGTCTGTCGCTTTCACTTTTATTGTACAATCTTGTTCTTGTGTTAGTTCATCAAATATATGTGTACTTGTTACTTCAGCATTTGGAGCATCATTTGCTATTTCTTCATCTATCCATTCTTCATCTTCATCTTTCTTAAAGCTTATTTGCTTTATTCCACTTTGTCCTGAATCGTCTGTTCGTTCTCCATCTTTTACTGTTGCTGTTACTTCTATACTGTCTACTGTTGGATTTGCTACTAACTCTATTTCTTCTGGTGATACTGTATCTATATTACTGATTGTTGCTGTCGTTGTAACTTCCGCTTTATCTCCTATTGCATCTACTATTCTTGCCTGTATTGTTTCTGTTTTATTTACTGTAAATTTTTGTTCATATTTATGCCATGTTGTTTCCTCACCTTCTAAGTATTCTATACCAAATTTTTCTAAATTTTCATCTGCTATCTTCATTGTTACGTCTACTGATTTTGCCCAAGTTCCATCTGTTGGATCTATAGTTATTTGTATATCATCTTCTACTATACTTCCTTCTGGTAATGGTTCTAATCCTTCGTCTCCTTTTTCTCCTAAGTAATCCGTTCCTTCGTCTGTTACCTCATATATGTGTCCTTCTTCTGTTTCTACAACTAGCGAATCATCGTCTTTTGGTGTTACGTGTGCTCCTGGAAAGTTTTCTTCTATTTTGTCTTTGTATTTTTCTGTATAGCTACCTCCTGTTCCTCCTGCTGCTTCGTCCATTGCTATT
>CAZUHD010000023.1:0-18869 GCA_964620415.1 uncultured Clostridium sp. | reverse complement strand
ATTATAGTTCAGTAACAAAAGAAGACTTTGGAAGTGGAAAAACAAATACAGGAACAATGATAGATGCATGGGACAATGAAACTTATGGAGGCAAAGACACAGGTGAGTATTCTGATATGTGGGGATTGGATGATGTTCAAAATAAATATAATAGTGAACAGCAATGGTTTGTACCATCAAGAGAAGAATGGGCAGCATTTGGATATAACTTACAGATAGATAGCTCAAACTTTAAAACAAAAGGACTCCGTGACTGGTACTGGTCGTCGTCGCTTATCACTGCTTGCTACGCGTGGATTGCGGACTTCAACTACGGCTCCATAGTTTGGGGCTACTTTGATTACGACTGCTGCAGTTATGTCCGCTTGAGCATGACTTTCTGATTTTGTAAAAAATCAGAAATATAATAAATATGATTTAAGAACATTATATAAAGGAAATACAAATTTACATATATAAATTACAAAATATTTCAAATAAAAAGGGGCGTTATGGAAGAAGAAAAGAAGAGAAGGAATAAAAAAGGAATAATAAGAATAATTTTGATAGCTATAGTAGTTTTTGTAATAATTTTTTTAATACTAGAAGGAGTACTAACACAAAAACTAAGAGGAGGTTGCATGGGTGCTTATGCAGATATAGATGATGATGGAACAGTAGATGGAATAATATATGCAGACTTAGCTGTTGGTGGATCAGGAATATGGAATCCAAGTGGCGATCCAGACTATGACTCTTATGGAGAATTTACAATACCAAAGGAAACAGATGGATTAAAAAAATATTATGTAAGTCAAGAGTTTTATATAGGAAACTTTGGAGCAGGAAAGGTAATATCCCCTGTAAGGGGAACGTCAGGAAAAGATAGATTCTATGTAATGGCATTAGATGATGTAGATAGTGATTGTCATTGTTGGTATCATTCAGCTTGGGAAAGCAAAATTAATGATTACAGTAAGATAGCACCATCTAGTTTTGGAAGTGGAAAAACAAATACAGGTAGAATGATAGATGCATGGAACAATGAGGCTTATGGAGGCAAAAACACAGATAGGTATTCTGATGTGTGGGGATTAAGTACAGTTCAAAGTAAATATAATAGCGATCAGCAATGGTTTGTACCATCAAGAGAGGAATGGGCAGCGTTTGGATATAATCTGCAAATAGATGAAGATGAATCAGTTCATAATTTAGAAGAACCGATACATAGCTCAAAAGGACTCAGTATATTCTACTTATCATCGTCACTTTATAACACTGATGATATATATTATGCGGACTGTGCATTTGCCCAAATGGGTCGTGGCAGTGTGCAAGATGATTTATATGTTCGCTTGAGTACGACTTTCTAAATTTGGTAAAAAATTAGAAATATAATAAGAACATTATATAAAGGAAATACGAACTTACATATATAAATTATCAAATGCTTCAAATAAAAAGGGAGAAGAATTAAGTGGAAACAAAGATTATTGAAGAAAAAAAGAAGAGAAAAAATGAAAGAGGAATAACAAGGATAGCTTTAATAGTTTTTATAATAACTTTTTTAATATTGGGAGGAGTGTTAATCCAAAAACTAAGTAGAGAACGAAGCAAAGCAGAACAGGACGAAGACTGTATAAGTGCTTATGCGGATATAGATAATGATGGAACAGTAGATGGAATAATATATGCAGACTTAGCTGTTGGTGGATCAGGAATATGGAGACCAAATGGTTATACATACATTGACTCTTATGGAGAATTTACAATACCAAAGGAAACAGATGGATTAAAAGAATATTATGTAAGTCAAGAGTTTTATACAGGAGACTTTGGAACAGGAAAAGTAATATCCCCTGTAAAGGGAACATCAGGAAAAGATAGATTCTATGTAATGGCACTAAATGACGTAGATAGTGATTATCATTGCTGGTATGCTTCAGCTCGTGAAAGCAGAATTAATGATTATAGTTCAGTAACAAAAGAAGATTTTGGAAGTGGAAAAGCAAATACAGAAATGATGATAAAAGCTTGGAACAATGAAACTTATGGATCGCAAAATGGTGTCCTTGACTTTATTGATATGTGGGGATTGGATGATGTTCAAAATAAATATAATAGTGAACAGCAATGGTTTGTACCATCGAGAGAGGAATGGGCAGCATTTGGACATAACTTACGAATAGGGAAATCAAATTATACTGCTAGAGGACTTAGTGACTACTACTGGTCGTCATCGCTTGGCGGCTCATTCAGTGTGTACTACACATACTTCCGCGAACTTGGGATGAACCTTACTGAGATTGATTGCAGCTTCTATGTCCGCTTGAGTACAACTTTTTGATTTTATAGCTTAATTGCTTGTTATTTTTATCACTTTCATTTTGCTTATTTTAAGTTACGGCGGTTTTCATATAATTATAATAAATTGGAATTAAAAATAAAAAGGATAATTGTATAATTTATGAAAAAGAAGGCACAATAAAATAAGAAAGGTGGTAAAATTATGAAAATAAATGAGTGTATGTGCCAGGATGTTTGTTTTGTAAAACCAGATTGCAAGGTATATGATGCTGCAAGAATAATGAACGAGAATCATATAGGTTGTATTCCAGTATGCGATGAAAACAAAAATTTAGTTGGATTATTAACAGATAGAGATATTGTACTAAGGGGAGTTGCATGCGATAAAAATACAAAAACAACTCCTGTAAGTGAAATAATGACAACAAATGTATGGACATGTGGATGTAATGATGATTTAGAAGAAGCACAAAAAATTATGTCTCAAAATCAAGTAAGAAGAATACCTGTTGTAGATAGTCAAAATAAAATGGTAGGAATACTTACGACAGGTGATTTAGTACAAAACTCAGATGTTAAATTTTCTAATACAATGGAAAATATTTGTAATTGTAAAGGTTCAATTAAAAATTATTGCTAAAAATAGTAATAAAAGCAAAACCTCTTAATATAATTAAACTAAGATTATATTAGGAGGTTTATTTTATGGAGGTAGAAGTAAACAAAGAAAACATTTGTATAAATAGATTAATTGCACAAAAAAAAGAAGTATTTTTTGTACAAAGTGATATTATTGTACCAGATACAAAGCCAGATATTCTAAATACAATAAATATTACGGGAAATATATGCTTACATAAAAAAGAAATATTAGATGACAGAATAAAGGTAGAAGGATGTATAAATACTTATGTTATGTATTTACCAGATAGTAAAGATGAGAACTTAAGAGCTCTAAATTGTACATTAGACTTTTCTCAAAACATTGGAGTACAAGGTGCAAAAGAAGGAATGATAATGGTTACGAAATCAAGTATTAAAGATATGGAATGTAAGGTCATAAATGGTAGAAAAATAACTGTAAAAGCAGGGATAGAATTAGATGTAAAAGTATATTCAAATGAAGATGTAGAAATAATAAATCAAATTAATAATGTAGATGATATACAAACACTTAGAGAAAGTTTTAATGTAAATTCATTAGTAGGCAATGGTAAGACAGTTGTATATGCAAAAGATACTTTAAAAGCAAGCCAAAGTGATGAAATTGCTGAAATTTTAAAGTTAGATGTGGCAATAGTTAATAAAGATTTGAAATTTAGCTATAATAAAGTATTAACCAAAGCAGAAGCAGATATTAAAATAATGTATTTAACAGAAGATAATAGAGTAGGAAGAATAGATGGAAAAATACCTGTTATAGGATTTATTGATATACAAAATATATCAGAAGATAATATTTGTGATGTAAATTATGAAATGAAAAATATTGTAATAAAACTAAATGGAGCAGAAGAACATTCAGTTTATGTAGAATTAGAAATAGAACCAATTTGTATGGCTTACGAGAAAAAACAGATTAATTTAATTCAAGATTTATATAGCCCAAGCACTACTTTAGAATTCTCACAAAAGAAAATATCAACAGTTGCAGAAAAAAATGAAACATCATCAAGTTTTACTATAAAGAAAAACACAGAAGTTTCAGGGTTAGAAGAAGGGAACTTATTAGATGTAGAAACAATACCTATTTTAGAAAATGTTAAGGTTACAAGTTCTAGTATAACATATTCTGGACAAATAGATTTAAATTTTATCTATATGAATGTAAATACTCTAAATTCTAAGAATGTAAAAATTGCATTTGAAGTATCAGAAGAAAATATTTATAAAACAGATGCGATTAATGTAGAAACAGATTTAGGAATAGGAAAAACATCTTTTGAAGTAAGACCAAGTGGAACAGCAGATGCTGAAATTGAACTTCAAGTATTTACAAAGACAAATAAAAATATAAACATGAATATTATAGATAACATAAGTGTTTCAGAAAACCATTCAGAAGATACTGACTATGATAGTTTAATATTATATATTACTAAAGAAGGAGATACTTTATGGAATATAGCAAAAAAATTTAATAGCACAGTTGATGAATTAGCAAGAACTAATGGAATAGAAGATGTGCAAAAAATATCTCCTCTTCAAAAAATTTATATTCCAAAATTTAACTATATAAGAAAAGAATTGAACGAAAATGAGAGACAAAAAGCCACTCTATAAAATTTATTCTAGGAACAGAATAAAAATATTTAAACCTAAGAAATACAATAAAGTATATAGGAAAAAAGACATGAAAAAATTTATATCTTATGTATTAATAATCCTAATCGCTTTATCTTGTCTTGCTATGTATAAATCAATTGTTCCAATATTTGAAACTATATGTATAGATGAAGCAAATGCTATTGCAACAAGAATAACAAATGATGGCTCAAGTAAGGTAATGAAAGAATATACTTATAATGATATGTTTACCATTGAAAAAGATGAAAATGGAAATATACAAATGATAAATGCAAATGTATTTGTAATCAATCAGATACAGTCTTATCTTTCATCATATATACAAAATGCAATGGATAATAATAGTTCTTCGACAGTAAGACTAGCGCTTGGGAGCTTTACTGGGATAAAAATGCTATCAGGAATAGGTACTGATATAAAAATAAAACTAAGCTCTGCAGGAAGAATTAATACAAATTTAAAAAGTGAATTTGAAGCACAGGGAATAAATCAAACTATTCATAGAATTTATTTACAATTAGAATGTAAAGTAGATGTTTTAACACCATTTAATACTATAGAACAAAATATTTCTAATCAAGTACTTTTAGCTGAAAATGTGATTTTAGGTCAAGTACCAGATACTTACTATAATTTACAAGGGATGGAAGCAATGGATACACTAAATGTTGCACAATAATTTTAGAAATTTTTTAAAATAACATCTATCTACTAAACTGTAGCACAAAATTTCTGATAAAATTTCAATATTCTAGGAAATACAAAAAAGCTTATTACTTATATTATATAAAAAAGTATTAAGGAAAAATACAAGATTTAGAAGATACTTATATCGAATTTTCCTGACCCTTCCAAACATTTATGCTACAAATTTACATAAAATTGACAATTGATGGAAAAAAGTATATAATATTAGTGTCTGAATGTCAGATATTTTGAAGCAAAATAGCGACAAAATAAAAAAGAAAGGAGTTTTGGTGCAACATTCACTTTGGATTTTAGGAAGGAGGATTAAAATGTTTTCAACTAACATCATGAGGCTTTTACGGGCAGAAGTGAGAGAAGAACGGATGATTGAGGTCGAATATACCCCAGACTACAATTATTGTTTATTTGATAGTTGTAGCACATTCTCAAATTACATGAATGGAGTTGAAGTTCAGAAATTTCATACAAATAAGGATCTAGAGTGGTATCTTGTAGAATTGCTTTTTAAACCTTATCTTGTTTCAATAGGATGGTTTGACGATTTAAAGATGAGTGCTTCAAAAGGAGCAAAGAAACAAAAAAAGCTTATAAATGAATATAATAAAACCCTATATAGCTCTAAAGAACTTGGAGCAAAGGGAGTGGCTATGACTGTTAAAGACTATTTACAAATGCCAAAATGGTGGAAACAGTGCATAGGAAAATGCCATATTGCTTCTGACATAAATGAAGAACAGATTTTATGTGTAGACAATGGGGTAATAAGTAGAGTTTCACAAAATATTGTCAATTTGAAAGTCCCTATTTTGGTTCAACTTCCAGAAGATATTTCTGTAACTATAGATAAAAACTCTAATGGTGAAATAATGAGAATACTAAGAAAACCTAAACATAAGTGGAAAATTATTTAAAAGAAAACCAAAACTCTAAAAACGTCCAAGTATATTTTACTTAGACGTTTTTCCTTTTAAATACTATCTAATGCTAATTTTATCATTTTATTTAAATTAGTTTCGCGTTCTTCTGAAGAAGCATGTTGTTTATGAAAGATGGAATCTACAACAGTCATTAAACATGAAGCATTTTTATTTAATCTTTTAGCAGTATATAGAAGACTAAAAGCTTCCATTTCACATGCAAGAGGATTAAATGAAGCAGGTATTCTATCTTGATATTTTTTTAGATCAACAATATATTCATCAAATACTTCTGTACATACTGTATTTCCTACTATTAAGTCCAAGTTTTGTGATTTAGCAGTATCAATAATTTTTTTATTTAGCAATTTACTTGATTCAACAACATGACAATCTTGGCTATCAAAAGTTAAAGCAAAATTCCCTTCTGTATAAACATTTTCTGTAAGAATTATATCAAACAAATTAAGTCTAGGTACATTTGCTCCACAACTACCAACTCTTATAATATTATCTACATCATAAAATTTAAATAATTCATAGCAATATATTCCCATACTGGGCATTCCCATACCAGAAGCCATAATAGTAACATTTTTATTATTATATTTACCTGTATAAACATAAATTCCTCTAACATCACTTACTAATTTGTAATCAGTTAGATAATTTTCAGCAATTAATTTTGCTCTATTTGGATCTCCAGGCATTATAACATTTTTAGCTATATCACCTATATTTGCATCATTATGTGGTGTTCCCATAAAACCTCCTTATAAAAAATTTTTTGTAACCTTATTATATCAAAAAACAAAAATTTTACAACTTAAACTATTGTAAAAAATTAAAAAAATATTTATAATATTTGATAAATGGAGGAATAGCAATGAATAAAAAATATATTTTTGTAACAGGCGGAGTAGTATCAGGACTTGGTAAAGGAATAACGGCAGCATCAATAGGAAGACTTTTAAAAAATAGAGGATATAAGGTAACAATCCAAAAATTTGACCCATATTTAAATGTCGACCCAGGAACTATGAGCCCTTATGAACATGGAGAAGTTTTTGTAACAGACGATGGAGCAGAAACGGATTTAGATTTAGGTCATTATGAAAGATTTATAGATGAAAATTTGAATAAAAACTCTAGTGTAAGTATGGGGCAAGTGTATTTATCTGTATTAGAAAAAGAAAGAATGGGAGAATATCTTGGAAAAACTGTGCAAGTAATACCTCATGTTACAAATGAAATAAAAGAAAAAATATATAGTTTTGAAAATACTGATGTAGATATAGTAATCACGGAAATAGGTGGAACTATAGGTGATATAGAAGGACTTTCTATAATTGAAGCAATAAGACAAGTTGGACTAGAAAAAAATAAGGAAGACGTTTTATATGTCCATGTTACTCTTCTTCCATATATAACAGGTTCAAATGAAATAAAATCAAAACCTACACAACACTCTGTAAAAGAACTACAAAGCCAAGGAATACAACCAGATATATTAGTTTGTAGAACAGAAAAACAAATACCAGAAAATATTAAAGATAAATTAGCTCTATTTTGTAATGTACATAAAACAAGTGTTATTCAAAATATGACAGCAGACTGTTTATATGCTGTACCATTAATGCTTGAAGAAGAAGGCTTAGGAAGAGAAGTATGTAATCATTTAAGATTAGATAAATTTGTACCAGACAATTCTGAGTGGAATAAAATGGTAGAAAATATTAGAAAAATAAAACAAGATGATAAAGTAAAAATTGCTATAGTAGGCAAATATGTTAAACTTGAAGATTCATATATTTCTGTTGTAGAAGCTTTAGTACATGCAGGTTATGAAAACAAGGTAAAAGTAGAAATACAAATGATAGATTCAGAAGATATAGTTTCTGAAAATGTTAAAGAAAGACTATCAGAATATGATGGAATCGTAATTCCAGGAGGATTTGGAAATCGTGGCATTGAAGGAATGATAGAAACTATTAAATATGCAAGAGAAGAGAAAGTTCCATTTTTAGGAATATGTCTTGGAATGCAAATGGCAGTTGTAGAATTTGCGAGAAATGTTTTAGGACTTTCAGATGCAAATTCAGCAGAATTTAGTGATACTACAAAAAATCCAGTAATACATATAATGGAAGACCAAAAGCATATTAAGAAAAAAGGCGGAACAATGAGATTAGGAACATACCCATGTATTATAAAAGAAAATACATTGGCAGAAAAAGTATATGGAAAAAGTAAGATAGAAGAAAGACATAGACATAGATTTGAATATAATAATGAATATAAAGATAGATTTGAAAAAGCAGGACTTATTGCATCTGGTATATCGCCAGACGGCACATTAGTTGAAATTGTAGAATATAATAATCATCCTTATTTTATTGGAGGACAATTTCATCCAGAACTAAAATCAAGACCAAATAGACCATCTCCAATGTTTGTGGGATTAATAAAGGCTGCAAAATCTAATAGGGAAAACAAAAAAAATAAAAAAAGAATATAAGCAATATTCTACCTAATCTATTGTGCAAGGAGCATAATAATTTGATACTTAGGTTTCAAATTTGATTGGGCACTCTTTGTTCCATGCTTATGTTCATTATATGTAAAGTATTACTAAGAAATAGTAGACGATGTGATTAGCTAGTACTTTTGTCGTTACAGTTAAAAAAACAAGAATTTCAAGTAAAATTATTGATATAACTTCATGTATTTATATGGAGTTATATTTTTGCCTAAGAATGCAAAATAATAAACTCGGTAAAATCAATATTTTACAAGATTGCGTAAATTTTTTTAATTTTTTTGTAAAAATTAAAAAAACGCTATATATCAATAACTATTTCTACTAAAATGTAACTTTTTGCCTCATAAAATAGCAAATAGGACTTGATATTGCTAAAAATATGTTATATAATTTAAACCTGTGCAGTATAAATAAAAAAACACTTTAAATATTATGTTATGCTGACTTTTAACTTTAGAAAGGGATGGATTAAGACAATGATAAAATTATTGAAAAACCTAGGGAAAAAAGAGTGGATCTTAGCAATAATTTGTTTTATTTTAATCATAGGGCAAGTGTGGCTTGAATTAAAAATGCCAGATTATATGCAAGAAATAACTATTTTAGTTCAAACTGAGGGAAGCTCAATGAGCGAAATTTTAAAAAATGGTGGCTATATGATTGCTTGTGCTTTAGGAAGTTTGGTTTCTGCTGTTATTGTTGGATATTTTGTTTCTGGAATTGCAGCTACTTTTTCTTCAAGGGTAAGAGAGAAGCTATTTCATAAAGTACAAAGTCTAGCAATGAATGAAATAAAACAATTTTCTACAAGTAGCTTAATTACAAGGACAACAAATGATATTACACAAATTGAAATGGTAATTGCTATGGGGCTACAGCTTATGATAAAAGCACCAATTACAGCAATTTGGGCAGTAACAAAAATATTAAATAAAAACTGGGAGTGGAGTGCATTAGTTGGTGTTGGAGTCATAATTTTAATTAGTGTTATTTTTTCAGTTATGGTTATAGTAGTACCAAAATTTAAAATAGTTCAAAAATTAATTGATAAAGTAAATGGCGTAATTCGTGAAAATTTAACAGGTATAAGAGTTGTAAGAGCATTTAATGCAGAAAAATATCAAGAAGATAAATTTGAGGATGTAAATGAAAAACTTACAAAACAACAATTATTTAATCAAAAAATGTTTTCAATTTTATCACCTACTATGTATTTAATTATGTATTTTCTAACATTAAGTATTTACTTTGTAGGAGCACATATGATAAATGAAGCTCAATTTGCAGATAAAATAGCACTATTTGGAGATATGGTTGTTTTTAGTTCTTATGGTATGCAGGTTATAATGTCATTTTTAATGCTTGCTATGATATTTATGATGCTTCCTAGAGCTGGAGTTTCTGCTTCTCGTATAAATGAAGTATTAGATGCAGAAATAACTATAAAAGATGGAAATGTAAATTCAGATATATCAAAAGAGAAAGGAACAGTTGAATTTAAAAATGTATCTTTTAAATATCCTGATGGAGAAGAATATGTTCTAAAAGATATATCATTTAAAGCAAATAAAGGAGAAACAGTAGCATTTATTGGATCTACTGGCTCAGGAAAATCTACATTAATTAATTTAATACCAAGATTTTATGATGTAACAGAAGGCGAAGTTTTAGTAGATGGTGTAAATGTTAAAGATTATACACAGGAATTTTTAAGAAATAAACTTGGATATATTTCTCAAAAAGCAGTAATATTTAATGAAACTATAAAAAATAATATTACATATGGAGAAAATGGAAAAGGAGAAATTTCAGAGCAAAAGATAGAAGAAGCAATAGAAGTTGCACAAGCAAAAGAGTTTGTTGAAAAAATGGATGATGGTTATGAAACACAAATGGCACAAGGGGGAACTAATGTGTCAGGTGGACAAAAGCAAAGACTATCTATTGCAAGAGCTATTGCAAGAGATCCTGAAATATATATTTTTGATGATAGTTTTTCAGCATTAGATTATAAAACAGACAGTTTACTTAGAAAAGAACTTAAGAAATATACTGGAGATGCAACTACTCTAATTGTTGCTCAAAGAATAGGAACAATAATTAATAGTGATAAAATTTTAGTTTTAGATGAGGGAAAAGTAGTAGGTCAAGGAACTCATAAAGAACTGTTAGAAAATTGTGAAGTGTATAAACAAATAGCTTTATCACAATTATCAAAGGAGGAGTTAGAAAATGCCTAGAATGAGAGGACCAAAAAGAGGCTCAGCTCCTGCTGAAAAAGCAAAAGATTTTAAAGGAGCTATAAAAAGATTATTTAAAGAATTAAGTGGATTTAGATGGTTAATTGTTATTTCATTTATTTTAGCAATACTTGGAGCAGTTCTATCAATAATTGCACCAGACATATTATCCAGTTTAACTGATGAAATCCAAAAAGGTTTAATTGGATCTATGGATATGGGAAAAATTAAAGCAATTGCAATATTTTTAGCATCTATTTATATTTTAAGTGCTGTATTTACATTTATACAAGCAATTTGTATGACAACTGTTTCAAATAACTTTGCTAAAAGCTTAAGAAGCAAAATTTCTAAGAAAATAAATAAATTGCCTTTGAAATATTTTGATATACATCCTATTGGTGATGTATTATCAAGAGTAACAAATGATGTTGATTTAATTGCTCAATCTATGAATCAGTCTTTAGCAACTTTGGTAAGTAGTATTACTTTATTTTTAGGAACATTAATAATGATGTTCTATACAAATTGGATTATGGCGATTACAGCTATAGGAGCAACTATTATTGGATTTTTCTTTATGTTTTTAATTTTATCTAAATCACAAAAATACTTTGTTGAAAGACAAGTTGAATTAGGTAATTTAGATGGACATATAGAAGAAGTATATTCAGGTTTGAATGTTGTAAAGGCTTATAATGGACAAAAAGAAGCAAATAAAAAATTTTCTGTTTATAACGAAAAAGTACGTGATGCTGAAAGCAAAAGCCACTTTTTATCAGGTATGATGCATCCTATAATGAATTTTATAGGTAATTTTGGGTATGTTGCAGTATGCGTTGTTGGTGCTTTACTTACAATGAATAATATGATTTCTTTTGGTGTAATTATTGCTTTTATAACTTATGTAAGGCTATTTACATCACCATTAACACAAATTGCTCAAAGTATGACTGAACTTCAAAATGCTGCTGCCGCATCTGAAAGAGTTTTTGAATTTATAGATGAAGAAGAAATGCCAAACGAAGATAATTTTACAGATTACTTGAAAAAGGAAGATGTAAAAGGCAAAATAGAGTTTAAAAATGTTATGTTCAAATACCAAGGAAATGAAAAGCCTACAATTCATGATTTTAGTGCTATTGCATATCCAGGACAAAAAATCGCTATTGTAGGACCTACAGGAGCGGGAAAAACAACAATAGTAAATTTACTTATGAAGTTTTACGATATTAACTCTGGTGATATATTAATAGATGGAATATCAATAAAAAAGCTATCTAGAGAGAACATACATGATTTATTTACAATGGTATTACAAGATACATGGCTATTTGAAGGTACTATAAAAGAAAATATCGCTTACAATAATTTAGATGCAACTGATGAAGACGTAAAACAAGTTTGTAAAGTTGTTGGATTAGATCATTTTATTAGAACCCTGCCAAATGGATATGATGCTATAGTTTCTGATAATGATACTGTATCTAGCGGACAAAAACAGCTTTTGACTATTGCAAGAGGAATGCTTCAAAATGCACCATTTTTGATTTTGGATGAAGCTACTTCAAATGTTGATACTAGAACAGAAGAACTTGTTCAAACTGCAATGGATAAATTAACTAAGGGAAAAACTTCTTTTATTATTGCTCATAGATTATCAACAATTAGAAATGCCGATTTAATATTGGTTGTGGATAATGGAAATATTATAGAACAGGGAAATCATGATGAATTAATGCAGAAGCAAGGATTTTATGCAGAACTGTATAATAGCCAATTTGAGATTTAGAAAGTGGGGAAGAGAATATGAATATTATAGCTGTAGGAGATATAGTTGGTTCTTTAGGAGTTAAAGAATTACAAAACACTTTACCTAAAGTAAAACAAGAGTATAATATTGATTTTACTATTGTAAATGGAGAAAATGCAGCAGAAGGAATGGGAATTACGGAAAGCAATTTTAAAGATATTTTAGGAGCTGGTGCAGATTGTATAACAATGGGAAATCATACTTGGGGCAAAAAGGAAATTTTTAAGTTTATTGATAGTCCTAAAATTATTAGACCTATAAATTATCCGCAAGGTGTTTGTGGAAAAGGATTCAATACTTATTTAGTAAATAATAAAAAAATTACAGTCATAAATGCAATTGGAAGAGCCGAAATGAATGTTATGACTGATAATCCTTTTACTGTAGTAGAAAAAGTTATAAATAAACTAAAAAATGAATCAGATATTATTATTTTAGATTTCCATGCAGAAGCAACGGCTGAAAAAAAGGCTATGGGGTATTTCCTAGATGGAAAAATAACAGCTATGTTTGGAACACATACTCATATTCAAACTTCAGATGAACAAATCTTAGAAAAAGGGACAGGGTATATAACAGATATTGGTATGACAGGTCCTAAAAATTCTGTAATTGGTATGGATAAAGATGTAGCTTTAAAAAGATTTTTAACTCGGGCTTCCTGAAAGGTATAAAATAGCTATAGGAGAAACTATGTTTAATGCAATAGTTCTTGAAATTAATGACTTAACTAATAAGGTTCAAAAAATAATTAGAATTTGTTGAAAAAACTATTGAATAGGTTAAAGAAAATATGCTATAATAAATTTTGTGGTAAAGAAGTATTTTCCAAAACTAAAGGAGGATTTAAATGAAAGTAATAAGAAAAACGAAAATCGTAGGAACAATTGGACCTGCAAGCGAAGACAAGTTAGAACAATTATTAGATGCTGGACTAGATGTTTGTAGAATTAATTATTCACATGGTAGTTGGGACGAACAAGCTGGAAAAACAGAAAAGGTAATTAGATTAAGAGAAGAAAGAGATGTACCTTGTCCTTTAATCTTAGATATGAAAGGACCAGAAATTAGAACAGGTATGCTATATACTGGAAAAAATGAAAAAATAGAATTAAAAGATGGACAAAAATTCACTTTTGTTAATGAAGATATAACTGGTAATGAAGAAAAAGTTTCTATTAGCTATAAAGAACTTTATAAAGATATTGAAGTTGGAGCTAAAATTTTAGTAGATGATGGTGCTATAGAACTAAAAGTTGACGAAATTAAAGATAAAGATATTGTTTGCACAGTAGTTCATGGAAACAAATTAGGAAGCAGAAAAACAGTAAGTTTACCAGGTACTTTAGTTAAATTACCAGGACTTTCAGAAAAGGATTATGCTGATCTAAAAACAGCATGTGAACATGAATATGATTTTGTTGCTATTTCTTTTGCAAGAAATGTTGATGATATAAACCGTGTAAGGGAAGTGCTAGATGCAAATGGAGGAAAAGATATACAAATTATTACTAAAATAGAAAATGTTGAAGGTGTTAATAATATAGAAAGCATCATGAACCTAGCTGATGGACAAATGATAGCTCGTGGAGATTTAGCCACTGAAACAGATTTTACAGAACCACCTATTGTACAAAAAAGAATTATAAAACTATCAAATCAAATAAATAAACCTGCCATAACTGCAACTCAAATGCTAGAAAGTATGACACACCAGCCTCTACCTACTAGAGCGGAGGTTTCTGATGTTGCAAATGCTGTATATGATAGAACAAGTGCCATAATGCTTTCTGGTGAATGTGCACAAGGTGATTATCCTGTAGAGTGTGTTAAAACAATGTCAAAAATTGCATTAAGAGTAGAGAAAGAACTTGATTATTGGAAAAAATTTAATAGAAGAATAGATATAGAATTAAGTGATTATGAAAGTAAAGCTAATTATGCTTCTTGTATTACTGCTAAAGTTATGGGTGCACAGGCTATTGTTTGTTATACTAATACAGGAAGTACTGCGAGAAGACTTTCTGGAATGGGAGCAGGTTGCCCGATACTTGCTATAACTGATAATAAGAGAACTTTCCGCCAATTGGGATTAGCATGGAATGTTTATCCTGTTTATGTTGAAACTGAAGAAAATATTGATAAAACAATTGAATCTGGAATTCAAAAATTGAAGAAAAAGGAAATTTTAGAAGATGGTGATGTTATAGTCCTTACGGGAGGAAATCAAATGTTACCTAATAATAGACAAAGTAAAACTATTGGTGGAATTTTAGTAGTTTAATAAATAGAAAATTCTTGATTTTTCTTATTTATTGAAACAGTATTAGTGAAGATAGAAGAATAAGAAATGAAAAAGACTAGCAAATTCAAATGTTAGTCTTTTTTCTATTAATATATCATTTATATCGGGGGAAAGTTATAAAATGAGTTCATATAAAAGAATGTGAATTATTATATAAGGAAAAAATTGGAAAAACTTACAGTTTATTGTATAGAAATTCCTTTTTTAGGAAATACTAATCCTAGGAGGAAGATATATGTATAATTTTAGAACAGATTTGGCTTTAGAAAGAAGAGATGTTTTTAGAAAAAATAATAACTTGAAGGAAATTGATGGAGTTGATGTAGAAGAAAAAAAGATAAATGAAAACTTAAATGTATCAAAAGTAAAAATTGTAAATCAAAATGGAGAACAAGCTATAGGTAAACCAATGGGAGATTATATAACTGTAGATATAAAAAAGATAAAATTTGCCGAAGAAGATGAGATACAATCATCTGCTGAAGTTGTATCAAATGAATTAAAAGAAATAATAAATAAACATATAGCTGTAAAAGATGACATCTTAGTTGTAGGACTGGGAAACTTATATGTTACGCCAGATTCTTTAGGTCCAAAAGTAATAAATGATATAGACATTACAAGACATATAATAAAATATTTACCAGAGTATGTAGACGGAGATACAAGACCTGTAAGTGCTATATCTCCAGGGGTATTGGGTACAACAGGTATTGAAACTTTAGAAATTTTAGAAGGAATAGTTGAAAAAATAAAACCAAAA
Source organism: uncultured Clostridium sp. (assembly GCA_964620415.1). Taxonomy (GTDB): domain Bacteria; phylum Bacillota; class Clostridia; order TANB77; family CAG-508; genus CAG-269. The sequence goes on along the minus strand of CAZUHD010000023.1, from coordinate 2,988 downwards.
TTATTAATTGTAATAGATTCTTTAGCTTCGAGAAGTATAGAAAGAATAAGTAGCACAATTCAAATATCAGATACAGGAATAGTACCAGGTGCAGGCATTGGAAATACAAGAAAAGAAATATCTCAAAAGACCTTGGGAATACCTGTTGTAGCGATAGGAGTACCTATGGTTGTTGAAAGTGCAGTCTTAGTCAATGATTGCCTAGATTTATTTATTGAAAAACTTCAACAAGATGCAAAGTCAAATGATTATCTAAATAAATTAAAAGACCAAGATAATTATGAGGAAATAAAGGAAGCTTTAAATCCACAAGATTATAATATGATAGTAACGCCAAAAGAAATAGATGAACTAATAGAGAAGATGTCTAGCATTGTAGCTAGAGGAATAAATATGAGCTTATGATTGTAAATATTGTGTGAATTCTTAGCAAAAATGTCCAATTTTTAAGGCCAAATGCTCTACTGAATTAATAAAAATTTATAAAGATAAATGTTAATAATTGTTGAAAAATAGCAAAATTTATGGTATAAGTATATCAACAAACCAAAGACAAAGTTAATACAAGAAAAATATATAGGAACATAGGTGATTATAATAAAGAGATTAAATATATTTATAGATGAAAGTGGAGACTTTGGCTTTGTAAAAGGAAGTTCAGATTTATATGCTGTATCATTTACATTACATGAAAGTTCAAATTCAATAGAAAATGAATTAAAATATTTGGATAGAAAATTAGCAGATCTTAATTATAATGGAATGATACATTTAGCATATCTTATTGCAAAAAGAGGAGATTATTCACATTTTAATTTTGAAAAAAGAAAAAGTATATTTTGGGCTATATTTTATTTTTCAAGCAGAGTAAAAGTTAAAATAAGAACAGTTATAATAGATAAAAAATATGTTAATAAAAAAACACAATTAAATGTTGCTTTAGCAAGAAAAATAGGACAGTTCATAAGTGATAATCAAGAATACTTAAATTCATTTGATAAAATTGTTATCTATTATGATAATGGACAAGAAACATTAGCAACTATATTAGATGCACTTTTTGCTAGTAATCCGAATGTAGAAAGAAGAATAGTTTTTGACCATACAAAGAAAAGACTATTTCAAGTTTCAGATATGCTTACTGTAATAGATAAATTAGATTATAAAAGAAAAAATAATATTCCATTTACAAAAGCAGAAACATATTTCTTTAGAGGAAAAGATTTTAGACATATAATAAATTTATTGAGAAATAAAAGAATTTAATAATAAAATATGGTAAAGAAAACTAAAAAACGCTCTTACATTAAAGAATGTAAAAATCTTAAATATTCTTGGTATAGAAATTGAAAAAAATTAGAATTTTAATTTTTAGTTAATATAATTAAATATATAATCGTAGCAATAATTAGTAATTTGGAGAGGAAAATTAATTAGATGTGAGAAAAATAATTAATGGTATTATTATAGGTATTAGTATTATATTAATAGGATTTGTAATAATATTTAGTTTATTACCTAATGTGGTATTAAATGTAATTGCAACATTAGGTGGATTTCTAATACCAATATTCTTAATTGTTATTATAATGATAGTAGAAATAAAAAAATCAAAAAATATACAAGAAAAAAATCAAATTAGAAACTTTTGGCTAAAAATTTTGTTTATAATATATTGTTTGCTTTTAATTACAATATTATTTTTGAATAATGAGTATAGAAGAATGGGAAATTTTGAAAATATTAACATCTTTTCAAAAGAACATTATGCAGCAAGCAATATTATTCCGTTTGCTACTATAATTGATTATATCAGCCGTTTAATGTCTCATAATACTAATACAAGTATAGTAATAGTCAATTTTGCTACTAATTTGCTTTTAGTTGCTCCAATGGGATTTTTTATCCCTATTTTATTTGGAAATAGAATAAAAAATATAAAGCAATTTGGAATATTGATGATTATAATTACCACACTTGTTGAAATAGTACAATTTATAACTTATAGAGGTGGAGCTGATATTGATGATGTTATATTAAATACAATAGGAACGATTATCGTGTATATGCTAATGAAAACAACATTTGTGAAGAATTTATTGGAAAAAGTGATTGATATAGATATATCAGAATAACAAACAATATTACAAGAATTCTATATATTGGTATCTACTTGTAATATTAATGAAATAATACAACTAAAAAGCCATTCTCACGAATGGCTTTTTACTGATGCTTAGCATCAGTTCGGGTCAGGTCCTAATCTAATAAACTATTTCAGACCTAGTAGAATATCTATCTACAATATATAGTATTCCATAATTTCTTTAATTATACACTAAAAATTAAAAAAAGTATAGTATTTTTTACAAATTTCTTGAAAATTATTATGTGAAAATAAAAAATTATTACTTGAAAAAAAAATATGTTTATGTTAGAATATGAAATAATTTATTTAGAAAAGAGGAATTGGAAATGGACAAAGATACAAAATTTGAATTATTAAAAATTTTAGCAATGATAGTAGTTTTGGTATTATTAATAGCAGGAATAGTTTGGATAAATAGAGAAGATATTCCAGAAGATAACAATACAGAAACTATTGAAACAGAAAATACAGAAGATTTAGATTTACCTGACGAAAATGAAACGGAATCTGAAACTGAAACAGAACCTGAAGTAGAACCTGAAACAGACACAGGCACAGAACCTGAAACTGAAACTGAAACCAATACAGAAGAAAACACAGAAAATAATGTAGCTGAAAATCAAACAGATGAAACTATAGAGTAATATGGTATAAAAAGTATAGGAAAAACACCTATACTTTTTTTAAAAAATTAAAAATTGAACTATTAGTTATACATATATGTATAGTAACTTCTGGTATAATCCTATAAAAATATGTTATATAATTTCTGACATACTAATGTATAATAGGAGGTACAATATGGAACCAATTCAAAGACTATACAAAAGAGATAAAAC
>CAZUHD010000022.1:0-19358 GCA_964620415.1 uncultured Clostridium sp. | reverse complement strand
ATTAGCCCAATCCTAAATTAACACCATTTTCATAAAGTAATTAACTTTACGAAATTTTTAGGTGGATAAAAATGAATGAAGATACAGGTAAAAAAGGCTACTATACAACAACTAAAAAGATTAGGCTTTACACAAATTACATAAAATATTTGAAAATTACTCAAGACATATATAACGAAACTATCTTAAAATACTACAATTTATTATTTGAACATTTGGAATTATTAGATTTGTCAAACCAAAATTGTTTAAGAGAACTAGAAAAGCTAACAATTAAATCTAAAACTGGTGAAAAACCAATAGACTATTTTGATTTAGATTTACCAGTTTATTTAAGAAGGGCAGCAATAAATCAAGCAATTGGAAGTGTAAGAAGTTATGAATCAAACTATAAAAGATATTTAGATAATAAAGAACATAATTTGAAAGTTAAAGAGCCTAATAAAGCAACAAGTTTTAATTCTCCAATTGTTTTGTATAAAGGAATGTATAAAGACCTTTCTGGCAATAACATAAAAATTAAATTGTTTAATGGAAGTTGTTGGAAATGGTATTTAGCAAAAATAAAGGGAACAACTTTTAAACAAAATGATGAAATTTTATCACCAGCAATAGTTATAAATAAAGATTATGTGATGCTTCATGTTCCTATACAAGAAGAAATCCAAGATGTAACACCAATAAAGAAAAGGATGGAACAAGAACATATTAAAGTTTGTGGAGTTGCATTTTCTAATAGTGATAGTTTTGCAATATGTGTAGTACTAGATGAAAACAGAAATTTTATTAAAGCAAACTTTATAAAAGGTGGAAATGAATATAAGCAGAGAACAAGAAGAATCTTAAATAACATAAAAAAGCATAGACAAAATGGTAATCAATTTGGAGAAAGAGATCATAAGGGTTATTGGGAAAAGCTAAATAATATAAGTGAAACTTATGCTCACAAAGTTAGTAAAGAAATTATTGATTTTTGTAGGGAAAATAAAGCTCAAGTTATTTCAATAGCAGATATGGATGAAGATGTAAGCAGGCATTTTGGTAAGAAAGTAGGAAAATATAGCCCGATTTATTTAAGAAAAAGAATTACAAAGTATTTAAGCTATAAGGCTTTTAAAAATGGAATTATCCTAACAAAGGTTAGAAGAAATTATATAGCAAGCAAATGTTACATTTGCAGAGGAAATATAAAAAGAAACAATCTAAAGTATGAGTGTGAAAATGGTCATACAGGAGATTATTTCTTTAATTCAGCAATGAATATAGCAATAATGTGCTTGAAAAAATTTGGTAAATAAAAATATAAAATCCTATTAAGAAATTATTAGGTGAATAGTTAAAATATATGTTTAGCTATTCTTAGTTGAATATCGCTATTTTACATAGTTAAAGTGTGAATAAAGAATTGAGAAATCTAAAAATATTCAGAGTTTCCAAATTAAGTTGTATTTTTGAAGGGAGGCAAGAGATAATGGAAGTAAAATCGGTAGATAGAATTTCTAACTTAGAAAATGTGTTAGAAGTTACAGATTTAGTTCCAAAATTTGTTCAAGAAGAAAAAACTAATAAAAAATTAAATTTATTAAGAAATTTTGTTAAAAGAACAACTGACATAATTATTAGCATATTTGGAGTAATAGCACTTATACCTTTGACAATTGTTATTTACATATTAAGAAAAATTTTTAAAGAAGAAGGACCTCTTTTTTATGAGCAACTTAGAATTGGTAAAAATGGGAAACATTTTAGATTATATAAATTTAGGACAATGATAATAGGAGCAGATGAAAAATTAAAGCAATATTTAGAAGAAAATGAAGATGCTAAAAAGGAATATGAGGAAAATCATAAATTAAAAGATGACCCAAGAATAACAAAATTGGGTAAATTTTTAAGAAAAACAAGTTTAGATGAGATACCTCAATTTATAAATGTACTCAAAGGGGATATGAGTTTGATAGGACCTAGACCAATAGTTGATAGCGAAGTACCTAAATTTGGAGATAAGATAGAAATTATACATAGAGTAAAGCCAGGTATTACAGGATACTGGGCAGTAAATGGTAGAAGTAATACTACTTATGAAGAAAGAGTAAATATGGAAGTATATTATGTAGAAAATTATTCTTTAAAATTAGATGCACAAATATTTTTTAAAACAGTAGGAATTGTGTTAAAAAAAGAAGGAGCTATATAAATGAAAAAATATGATTATTTGATAGTAGGAAGTGGGTTATATGGTTCTGTTTTTGCACATGAAATGAATAAAAAAGGAAAAAGATGTTTAGTAATAGATAAAAGAAACCATATAGGAGGAAATATATATACGGAAAATATTGAAGGTATAAATGTACATAAATATGGAGCTCATATATTCCATACAAGTAATAAAGAAGTATGGGAATATATAAATCAATTTGCAGAATTTAATAGATACACTAATTCTCCAATAGCAATGTATAAAGATGAATTATATAATATGCCGTTTAATATGAATACATTTAATAAATTATGGGGAGTAAAAACACCCAAAGAAGCAAAACAAAAAATAGAAGAAGAAAAGAAAGAAGCAGGAATTACTGAACCTAAAAACTTAGAAGAACAAGCAATAAGTTTAGTAGGAAAAACAATATATGAAAAATTAGTAAAAGGGTATACAGAAAAACAATGGGGAATGAAAGCAACAGAATTACCTAGTTTTATAATAAAAAGACTGCCAGTTCGATTCATTTATGACAATAATTACTTTAATGATATATATCAAGGAATACCAATAGGTGGATATACTAAAATTATAGAAAAGATGCTTAGTGGAATAGAAGTAAGATTAAGCTATGATTATTTTGAACATAAGAAAGAACTAGAAAGTATAGCAAAAAAAATAATATATACAGGACAAATAGACAAGTATTTTGATTATTGTTATGGAGAATTAGAATATAGAAGTGTAAGATTTGAAACAGAGATATTAGATATAGAAAATTATCAAGGAAACGCAGTAGTAAATTATACAGATTACGATGTACCATATACAAGAATAATAGAACATAAACATTTTGAATTTGGAACACAGCCAAAAACAGTAATAAGTAGAGAATATTCAGATAAATGGACAAAAGATAAAGAGCCATATTATCCAATAAATAATGATAAAAATAATGAACTTTATCAAAAATATAAAGAATTAGCTGATAAAAATTCTAATGTAATTTTTGGTGGTCGTCTAGGACAATATAAATATTATGATATGGATGAAATAATAGAAATAGCTTTAGGAGCAGTAAAGGAGGAATCCAATAATGCCAAAAATATCTGTAATAATGCCAGTTTATAATGTAGAAAAATTTGTTGGTAAAGCCATTGAAAGTGTGTTAAATCAAAAGTTTACCGATTTTGAACTTTTAGCTGTGGATGATGGCTCACTTGATAGAAGTGGAAAAATTTTAGATGAATATTCAAAAATGGATAAAAGAATAATTGTAATACATAAAGAAAATGGTGGAGCACCAGAAGCAAGGAATATGGCTTTAGAGAATGCACAAGGAAAATATATTTATTTTATTGATTCAGATGACTGGATTGAAAAAGAATATTTGCAAATTATGTATGATTTAGCAGAAAAAAATAAAGCTGATTTAGTAGTAACAGGCTTTTTGATGGAGTATTATCAAAATGGAAAAGAAAAGACTTATGAAACTTATTGCAAGAATGAAATATATAAAACAAAAAAAGAATTTCGCGAAAATGCATATAAATATTTAAACAATAGCCTATTAAGTTTACCTTGGAATAAACTTTATTTAGCTAAAAATATCAGAGATGAAAATATTAGATTCCCTAATACTAAATGGGATGACCATCATTTTAATATGGAATATCTGATGAATGTAGAAAGAGTTGTAATGTCATCAACTGCTATGTATCATTGGTATAGGTCAAGAGAAGGATCTGAAACGATGATAAATTATAGTGATCCAAATATGTTTGAAAAAAGGATAGAGCATTATGAACATATACTAAGACTATATAAATATTGGAATTTAAAAAACGATAGAAGTACTGATGAAATTAGTTGCTATTTTGTTGGAAGAGTATTTCAATGTATACAAGAATTAGCTGATAATAAAAATGTTTCGTATAAAGATAAAAGAAAAAAAGTAAAGGATATTTTGAATAATAAATATACGATAGATGCACTAAAAAATGCAAAATCATTAAGTGGTAAATTTAAAATACTGGTAATACCTATGAAAATACAAAATGTAACATTATCTTTATTGTTTGGAAAAAACGTAAGTTTAGTCAGAAAGATTATGCCTAGATTATTCATTAGATTGAAAGAAAAAGAAGTTCATGGTAAATAGAAGAAAATTTGAAAACACATAATTATAGAAGCAGAATATCAGGAGGAAACTAATATGAATAATATAACAAAACAACTAATAAACATAAGACTATTATTTACAAAAAATGGAATAAAAAGAGGAAAATATCTAAAAAAGAAAAAAATTTTTAAAGAATTTGGAGATAATGTTTGGTGGCAACCTTATAAAATACCTACACAACCTAAATTAGTAAAAATTGGTAATAATGTTAGGATAGCTACAGAGGTATTATTTTTAGAGCATGATGTTATAGGTGGAATGCTAAACAAAAAATATAATACAAATCAATATAGAGATTATCAAGGTACAATAGAAATTGGAAACAACTGTTTTATTGGGGGGGTAACTCTTTTGTATGATATAAAAATAGGTAATAACTGTATAGTGGGAGCTGGTAGCGTAGTTAACAAAGATGTACCAGATAATAGTGTTGTTGTAGGGAATCCAGCAAAAGTAGTGGGAACAACAGAAAATTTTGAAAAAAGATATAAAGAAAAATCTATGAAAATGAACGAATTAGATTATAACAATGATAAAGAATTAGAAAAGTTTTTTTGGAATGATGGAAAGGTATAGATTTGTATGGTAGAGCATCAATACAAGGTTAATAAGATTATAAAACAAATAGATAAATATGAATATGTTTCATTTGATATATTTGACACATTAATAAAAAGAAATATACAAAGACCATCTGATATTTTTGAATTAGTACAACTAGAATATGAAAATAAATATAATAAAAAAATATATAACTATAAGGATATTAGAACAAGAGCAGAAATAAAAGCTAGAGCATTAGATAAAAACAGAGAACCTAATATTGATGATATATATAAATGTTTAGAATTAAATAAGAAAGAATATGACATTGAAGATTTAAAGAAAATAGAAATTAATCTGGAAGATAAATTTTGTCAAAGAAATTATGATTTTTATCCAATTTATAAATATTGCATAGAAAACGATAAAAAAATTATTATTACATCTGATATGTACTTAAAAAAAGAACAAATAATTAAAATTTTAGACAATGCTGGAATAAAAAAGTATGATTACTTGTTTCTTTCAAATGATGTAAAACTTAATAAACATAATGGCAAAATATATAAATATATTCTAGACAAAGTAAAAATTAAATCAAATCAAATTTTACATATAGGAGATTCTAAAAGAGGAGATTATATATTTCCCAAAATATATAGAATAAAGTCTATATTAATACCCAAAAGGATAAAAAAAAGTCATTATTATAAATATGATAAGAGTGCTACAAATTTAGAAACTAATATACTACAAACATATATAAACAATAATTTATCAAAAGAGATAACTAATTATGAACAAATTGGGTATGAATTACTAGGACCATTACTTTATGGATATACAAGATGGTTAATAGAACAATTAAGCAAACAGGATATAAAGAAGGTATTTTTCTTAGCAAGAGAAGGAAATTTATTAAAAAAAGCTTTTGAAATTATAAATAATAATGAAGAAATAGAAACGAACTATTTATATGTATCGAGAAAAAGCACTAGATGTTGTAATCTTTCCGAAATAAATACATTACAAGAATTATTAACAGTTTTGAAAATGAAGAAAATGGCGACACTAGAAGACTTATTTATAAAAGTGGGATTAGAAATAAATAATTATAGTGAAATTGAAAAAAAATACAAAAATATCCAAATAAATCAAATTCAAGGCTTAGAATTAATTTTTGAAGAAATTAAAGAAGACATAAAAGACGAAGCTCAAAAAGAAGAAGAGAATTTACTAGGATATTTAAAACAAGAAGAATTTTATGGAAAATTAGCTGTAGTAGACATTGGATGGGCTGGAACTATGCAAAATGCCTTAAGTACTATTATGAAAAAAAACGAAATTGCTTCTAATATATATGGTTTTTATGTGGGAAAAGACAATAAATCAAAATATAAAGTAAATGCGACTTCGTATATACAAGACTTTGAAAGCATAAGAGCATTTGTGCATCTTTTTGAAGAGTTTTTTTTAGCACAACACGGAACGACATTAAAATATAAATATGAAAATAATAAATATGAACCAGTTTTAGCCAATTATGAGTATTCTGACAATGAGAAAGAAATATTTTTTGAAATTCAAAAAGGAGCAATTAATTTTTGTGAAGGGTTTAATAAGTTAGACTTAATAGAACCTTTAACAGAAGATAAAGAAAAGTTTTATGAACCATTAGAAAGATTAGGAACGAACCCAAGCTTAAAAGAAGTGAAATCATTTGACAAATGTAAGTATGCTGATACAACTAAAGGTTTTTTAACCACAGAAAAAAATATATTATACTATATTTTCAAACCTAAAAAATTTTATGAAGATTTTTACAAAAGTGGATGGAAAATAGGATTTTTGAAGAAGATTTTTAGAATAAAATTACCATATTTTAGAATATATAGAATATTACTAAAGATAAAAAAGAATAATTAATATAAAGAAGGAAGGAAAATGGCAAAGAAGAAAATACTAATTTTTGGATTATCTTCGTTAATTGGAGGAGTAGAAACCTATATTATAAACCTAGTTCAAAAAATAAATAAAGAAAAATTTGAAATAGATTTTCTAGTTCAAGAACCAATAGAAGGAATAAACAAGGAGAAAATTAAAGGATGTTATAAAAATATTTATTTAGTAGAAAACATGAAAAGACATCCATATGGAGCATTTAAAACATTAAAAAAAATATATAAGGAAAATAATTACGATGCCATATATTTAAATATATCAACAGCAAGTTCTGTATTATATGCATTACCAAGTAAAATCTATTCTAAGTATACAAAGATAATAGTTCATAGTCATAACGGAAATGATAAAAATAAATTACAGCATTGTATATTTAGATTTATTTTAAATAAAATTACAGATAAATATGTTGCTTGCTCTATGTTAGCAGCAGAGTGGATGTTTGGAAAGAAAATAATAAAAAGCAAAAAAATTACTATTATAAATAATGCAATAGATGCAGACAAATTTATATTCAATGAAAGTATTAGAAACAAAATAAGAAAAGAACTAAAAATAGAAAATGATTTTGTAATAGGGCATGTAGGGAGGTTTAATAAACAAAAAAATCATGTTGGATTACTTAAGATATTTTATGAACTAGCAAAAGAAGAAAACGATGTAAAATTATTATTGATAGGAACAGGAGAATTACAAGAAGATATAAAGAAACATGTTCAGAAACTAAATTTAAGCGATAAAGTGCTATTTTTAGGAGTTATGGATAATGTAAACGAATATTATAATGCTATGGACATATTTTTGTTACCTTCATTATTTGAAGGTTTACCAATAGTTGGGATTGAAGCTCAGGCAAATGGATTAAAGTGTATTTTTTCAGACAGTATAACAAAAGAAGTGGATATTACAAAAAATGCGTGCTTTTTACCTATTAATGAAAGCAGATTGTGGATTGATAAAATTTTAGAGTATAAAAAAATGAATTATAAAAGAAAAAATATGAAAAAAATTATAGTAGATAAAAATTATGACATAAACATAGAAATTAAAAAAATTGAAGGAATATACAAAAAAGAGGAATAAGATGAAAGTTAATAAAAAATTAGTAAGAAATATATTAATATTAGCAGTTTTAATAAAACCGATGGTATTTCTATATATAGATATAATTGACAAGTTATATGATGCACTAAGAATAATAGTATTAATATATATTATTGTACGATATATTTCTATGAAAAAGTATTCAAAATTCACATTAATAGCTGGATTATTTAATTTAACTTTATTAGTATCTACTGTAATAAATGATGGCGATATGATACATTGTATAGGTTTTATTATAAATACAATGGGATTAATATTTTTTACAGAAATAATGATGGTGGAAGATATAGATTTAATGTTTAAATCTTTTATCAAATTGCTAGATATTTATTTAGTAATAAATACTTTATCATTAATGTTACCAGATGGACTGATACATAACTTTGTGTCAGTAACATCGCTTGATGGTACGGTACATACTGAAAAAAGAATAATTTATTTTTTAGGTATAGATAATAGATTTATATTCTTTTATATACCATTAATTTATTTTAGATTTTGCTATTCGTATTATAAATATGATAAGTTGAGAAAAAGTGATATTTTTGTATATATTGTATGTATATTAACTTTACTATATAAATGGTCAGTTGGAGCAGTGATAGGACTTATATTATATATACCTTTTATTATATATATTGTAAATAGAAAAAGTAAAATAATAAATAGAGTTATGAATTTATTTACATACTTTGGAAGTATACTTGTAGCTAATTATTTAATAGTGGTAGCACAAATTCAATTTTTATTTGAAGACTTTATAGTTAATGTGTTAAAAAAAGATCCAACTTTGTCATCTAGAACTTTGGTATGGCAAAGCACAATAAAATGGATAGCAAAAAAACCTATATTAGGAAATGGATATGAATTCGAAAATATAGCGAAAATAAAAATGCATGGAGCAAATCATCCACACAACTACATATTACAGATGCTTTACAGAGGTGGAATTATATATTTTTCACTATTTGTAGTTTTAATTATTTTAGCAGGAAATAAATTAAAGAAATATCCTGACAACAAAATTTCAAAAACTATTGCATTTTCAATATTTATCGCATTAGTAATGTGTATTGCAGATTCTTTCGATTTTGCACTATTTTTAGTAATGATTCAGTTAGGATATCATATTGAAACATTAATTAATAGAAGGGAATAAAAAATTAAAAAAGGATCAATTAATCTAAGATATTTTTATTTATGAAAGAGCAAATGTATGAAAAAGTTAATCAAAATAATTATAAAAGCACTGGCTACATGTTTTTGTTATATATTTAGAATTTTTAAAATCAAAGAAAACAAGATTATAATTGTAACATATGATGGTAAAGGCTATGGAGATAGTGCTAAATATATTACAGAAAAATTATTAGAGCAAAAAAAAGAATATGACATAGTATGGTCTATACGAGGAAATGTAGATAATATTCCAGAAAAGATAAGAACGACACAAATATATACATTAAAATGGTTGTATGAACTGTGCACTGCTAAAGTCTGGATAAATAATGCAAGATTTAGAAATTTTGTTAGAAAAAGAAAAAAACAATTTTACATACAAACTTGGCATGGAAGTTTACCTATAAAAAAAATTGAATATGACATTATAGATTTATTTGATAAAAATTACATAAAAACGATGGCAAATGATAACAGAATGATTAATATTATGCTTTCTAATAGCGATTTTACAACAAATTTATATAGAACGGCTTTTAGATATAATGGAATGATTAAAGAATTAGGATTGCCTAGAAATGATATATTAATAAATAAAAAAGAAAATATAAAAATACGAGTTTTTAATTATTTCAAATTAGATAAAAATGAAAAATTGCTAATATATGCTCCTACATTTAGAGAAGATTATAGTTTAAATCCATATGATATAGAATTTAATGAAATAAAAAACATATTAGAAAAAAAAACTAAATATAAATGGAATATTTTAATAAAATTACATCCTAATATAGACACGATTGAAGATAAAATAACATATGAAGGAGAATATATAAATGGAATTAATTATCCTGATATGCAAGAATTAATTTGTGCATGTGATTTATTTATAACAGATTATTCTTCAACAATGTTTGAGGCATTAATTGCTAATAAACCAGTTGTATTATACACAAAAGATTTAGAACAGTATAGAAATGAAAGAGGATATTATTTTGATATAGAAAAATTACCATTTAAAATTGCTAAAAATAACAATGAACTATTAGAAATAGTAAGTAGTGATGAAATATTTTTAAATAAACATGTAGGTTATGAATTATTTAAAGAAAAAATTGGCTTAAGAGAAAATGGCAAAGCAAGTGAACAAGTGGCTGATTTAATTTTTAATATCTGCAACAAAAATTAGGAGGAGATTTGTATGAATAACACTATAATTTTAAGAAAATTGCTTATTCAAATTAAAGTAGATAAATAATTAATATATTGAAAAAAATAAAAGTAAAAGGATAAACAATACAAATGGATAGCCCTGAAGCCATTGAAAGAGTATATACATGGGTATTCTAAAAAAGGAAAGCTAATTTTTAATTATTAAGAAAAATAATAGCCATGCTTTTAATTATATCATTTCATCTGGTTTATAAAAGTGGCTATGAAGTAACAACAATGAATTTTAATAGCTGTATTATAAAAGTTTTTTTGATTATTTGGCGAAATAGGAGTCGATTTATTTTTACTCATTAGTGTCTATTTTATAGTAAAAATAAATTCCCTATAAAAGAATTAATAATATTTGAGTTGTGTTGATAGCTACATATATAGGAAGTTTATTGAGAAAAATAAGCAAAATTAATGATGATTCATCAAATTTTATAAAAACATATTTAATTTTTGAATTGTTTTTTTCCAAGATAGTATATGTATGTGCTAACTCTTTTATTTAGAAGTACATTAATATTTTGAGCTGTATATATACTAATATAGATTTTTCTAAATAAAGAAAAAAATTAGTTATCTTTAAAAATTTATGGTTATGTTAGGAGGAAACAAATTGTATTACATTAATGATTTCGAAATTGAAAAATATGAAAAATATAGTGAAATAGATTATAAATCAAAAAAAAAATTAATTGCTACAATCATTCAAAATGGATATATTTTACCTGCAAATAAGTACTATAATCCTGATAATTCTTTATTTGGAAGTGGTGGAGTGGTTAATGAAACTGGAAAATATTTACATAGTTCTGCAATGTTAGGTGAAAATATGTCAAATAGACTATATGGAAAATATAAATTTAATAAAGATAAAGTTAAATACATAAATGAAAAAGTAATATATTTAAATTACTTTGTAAAGCATTGGGGACACTATTTAATAGATGTAATTGGAAGATTATGGTACATTCTGGAAAATGATATTACTGATTATAAAATTGTTTATACAACTTCATTAGGACAAGATGAAAAAATAAAAGGAAATTACTTAGAGTTATTGAAGTTACTCGGAATAGACGAAAGTAAGTTATTAATGGTTAATAAAGTAACTAGATTTAAAGAAATTATTGTACCCGAAATGTCTATTTTCCCAGGCAAATATTATACAAATGAATATGTGAAAATTTTTGACAAAATAGTAGAAAATTGTAATATCAAATCAAAAACAGAATCTAAAATATATTGTTCAAGAAAGCTCTTAAAAAATGCTAATAAAAAAGAAATTGGGGAAGAAAAAATAGAAAAAGCATTTAATGATAATGGGTACAAATCGGTCTATTTTGAAAAAATGTCTGTAAAGGAACAAATAGAAATAATTAATAATTCAAAAGAAATAGTTGCAGTTAGTGGAACTTTGCCTCATAATTTACTTTTTGCTCGTAATAAGCCACATGTTGTGATATTAAACAAGACATATAAATTAAATATGCATCAATTTTTAGTTAATCAAATAGCTGATTTACAGGTTGATTTCATTGATGTACATATTTCTCCTCAACCAGTATTATACGGCAAAGGACCATTTGTTATGAAAGTGACAAAGTTTTTAAAAGAGTATTTTAAAGACAATAATTTATATTTAAATGAAAAAATAGATTGTAAACTTACTTTAAGAGAAAAAATCTGGTTTTATATAAGATATTTTTATTTTAATAAAGGAAAAATTATACATGACGATATGTTTGATAGAAAAAGTTTAAGACAAATATATAAAGCCACTCAAAAAATTAAATGAATGAAAAAAATAAAAAATTTTTTGCATAATACAAACATTATAAATTTGGCTTGTATATTCCAATATATATTTAGAATATTTAAAATTGATAATAAAAAATATTTTGCGTTAATTTTAATGGAAAAGTATATGGGTATAACCCTAAGTATATCGTTTAAGAGAGAAAATAACTACAAAATATATTGGACTATATATATTCAAACTTGGCATAGAAAAGGATTTAAATATAAGGGTAAAATACTTGAAATCGGTTTACCTAGAGTTGAAATTTTTTTTAATTTGAAACAATTTCACAATTTTTATATATATTAAATAGCAAATCTACAGATAACCAATATGATATAGACTTTGAAAGACTTCAAAGAGTAATAGATAATAATGGTAATTGGCAAATAATTGTAAAATTTTATCCAATTATGAATTTTGTACCAGAAAATATTTTGTGTTCGAATAAGATTATTTATGTTACTGAATATCAAGATGTTCAAGAATTAATATCTATATGTGATCTGCTGATTACAGATTATTCTTCAACTATGCTTGATGCACTTATTGCAAATAAATAAAAGTACATTATTATATGTTAAAGATTTTGAAAAATGTAACAAAGAAAAAGGTTACTATTTTAAAATTGAAGAATTACCTTTTTCTATTGCGAAAAACGATGATCAACTAATTGAAATAATAAATGATAGAAAAGCGGTATTTTAAATTCAAAATATGAAGATTTTAAAAACAAAATAGGATTACATGAAAGTGGCTGCGCAGACAAAAAAATAGCGGAATTAGTTGAGAATATCATAAAGAAAGAAGTATAAACGTAAAATGAAAATAAAAAGTAAAGAATTGGCTAAAAACACTATCATTATTTTTATTGGAAAATTTTGTACACAGTTTGTTTCCTTTTTGCTAATTCCTCTATATACAAAATATTTAATTACATCAGATTATGGATATGTGGATTTAATACAAACGTATCTAACATTAATAGTTCCAATTGTTATTTTAAGAATGGACATTTCAGTATTTAGGTTTCTTATTGATGAAAGAAATAATGAGGATAACAAAACAAAAATTATTACAACAACTTTAGTTATGCTGTTATTACAAATAGTAATATTTATAGCTTTGTTTTATATGATAAATTTATACTTTAATATAAATTATGGAATATATATAGTAATCAATGTTATTTTTATGGCACTTTCAAATGTATTTATGCAAATATCAAGGGGAATAGGTGATGTTATTGGATATTCAATATCAAGTATTATTTGTGCAATTATAACTATTTTTAGTAATATATTTCTTATTGTTGGATTGAAAAGAGATGCTTCATCAATATTAATATCATCTGCACTAGGAAATGCTTTTTGTTCAATATATCTAATAGTAAGAAATAAATTATATAAATTTATAAAAAGAAATCTATTTGATAAAAAATTACTGAAAAAGATGTTGAAAATATCGTTACCTATGATTCCAGATGGATTGTCATGGTGGGTTGTAAACGTATCAGATAGAACAATAATATCATTTTTTAAAGGAACGACTTATAGTGGAATATATGCGATTTCATGTAAGTTTTCTAATATATTATCTAGCCTATTTCAAATATTTAATATTACATGGCAGGAGAGTGCGTCATTACATATAGACGATAAAGATAGAGATGAATTTTTTTCAAATGTATTAAATACAACATTTAGAATTTTCTCAATAATCTCTTTGCTTATAATAATTTGTTTACCATATGTGTATGACTTAATAGTAGGTAAAGACTATAAAACCTCATATCTATATATACCTATATTGTTACTAGGAAATATATTTTTTGCTGTTGCAAATGTAGTTGGTGCAGTATATATAGCAAAAAAAGATACAAAACACATAGCAAAAACAACAATAATGGCTGCAATAATAAATGTAATAGTTAATGTTATTTTTATAAACAAATTAGGATTATGGTCAGCAACAATTTCTACCTTAGTTTCGTATATTATATTGGCAATTTATAGACTAATTGATGTTGACAAATATGTCCATTTTAAAATAAATTATAAATTTTTTTTATCAGTTTTATTAATATATATAGTAAGTTTGGCTTTATACTATATAAATAATTTTATTGGAAATATTATAAATTTGATTTTAGTTATAACATATGCTTTTGTTATTAATAAGAATTACATAAATATAATAATGGTTAAAATAAGAAAGTTAATAAAAGGTAATGAATAATGGAAGTCCAGAACTAGAAGTATATGTATTTTTAATAATAAAAATTATGTTGAAATTTAATATTAAAAAAATAAATACTTTTATAAATAAAAAACTAATAAATTAGCAAAAGTATTTTATATCGATGGAGGAATTCTAAAATTAAAGCATTAATTTTAGTCACTAGATTAGGAAAAAGATTGAAACCACTAACTGATGAATATCTAAAATTTTTAGTAAAAGTAATTTGATTCATCATTTATAAAGAAATTATTAGAATTTGAAAGCAAAAATGCTATTGTTACTGATATAGGAAGATATATGAAAGCAATAGAAATATGTTTTATAGAAAATATTATAATAAGATTTGCTTATATTGGTATAATTGCTATTTTTACATTACTTTATGTTAAAAAGGAAAATTTAATAAAATATTTAAAGAGAGAAAGGAATGAGTGCTAAATGTGTGGCATAACTGGAATATATGCGAAAAATAAAATTAATAAAATAGAAGAAAGAATTGATAGAATGACAAAATGCATAACATATAGAGGACCTGATAATCAAGCAACAGAGATATTAAGTGAGAAAATTGCACTTGGACATGCAAGATTATCAATAATAGATTTACAAGAATCTTCAAATCAACCTATGTATAGTGAAAATAAAGAATGGATTATCGTATTTAATGGTGAGATATATAATTATAAAGAAATAAAAGAGAAAATAAAAAACTACAAATTTAAAACAAATGGAGATACAGAAGTAATATTAGCATCTGTACAAACAAAAGGAATAGAGTGGTTTTTACAAAAAGCTAATGGAATGTTTGCATTTGCATTATATAACTTACAAAATAAAGAATTGTTTTTAGTTAGAGATAGATTTAGTATAAAACCACTATTTTATACTAAATCGGACAATGAATTTATTTTTGGATCAGAAATAAAAAGTATATTAAATAGTGGATTAATAGAACCTAAATGTAATTATTCAGCAATTGATGAATATTTAGGTAATAGGATGGTTAGAGAACCCTTTACTTTTTTTGATGGTATATATCAAGTTTGTGGAGGAGAATATTTAAAAATTGATTCAAATTTAAAAATAACGAAGAAAAAATATTATGAATTACCAAGGCAGAATTTTGAAAAAGATTATAATGAGCAAAAATTAGTCAATGAAACAAAGAGAAAAGTAGAAGAAGCTATAAATAGATGGACAATATCAGATGTTAAGGTTGGTTCATACTTATCTGGTGGAGTGGATTCAAGTTTGACTTCAGCAATTATAGCTTCAAACAAAGAGAATAGAAGTGATTTACATACATATACGATAGGTTTTAAAAATAATAATGAATTTGAATATGCAAAAATAGTTGCCGATAAATATGGTGTAAATCATAAAAACATATTGATAAATTACAAAGATTATTTGAAAGAATGGGACAGGCTAATAGAATTTAATGATGCCCCATTAGCAGTTCCAAATGAAATACCATTAGCAATAATGTCTACAGATTTAAGTAAAGACATAACAGTTGTTATATCTGGCGAAGGTGCAGATGAGCTATTTGGAGGGTACGGTAAAATTTATAGATTACCTTTTGATTATGCTAATCATAATCTTAAAGGGACATTTTACGAAAACCTAGTTAAAAATTATGAGTATGTTCCAAGAGAATTAAGAGATAAATTTTTAAAAACTGATATGGAATATAGAAAATATTTTGACAATAAAATTTCAAATGAGTTTACCAATTATTCAAATGAAGAAAATGTATTTAGGTTTTTTCAAACATACCACATAAAAGGATTATTGAAAAGAGTAGATATGACAACAATGCAAGCAAGTGTAGAAGCTAGACCACCATTTCTAGATCATGAGTTAATAGAATTTGTAAATACAAAAGTTCCTTATGATTTAAAACTAAAATGGATAGATGAAGGAAACAAAGAAGTGGCGAGAAGTGAATATGCTAAGGATTATAGTGAAAAGAGGGATATACCAAAATATATATTAAAAAAAGTTGCAGAGAACTATTTACCTGATGAAATAATTTATAGAAAGAAAGTAGGCTTTCCAGTACCATTATCAGAATGGATGTCAGAAATTTCTAAATTAGCAAAACAATATTTAATAAATGCAGACTGGGTTTATGGAAAAAGAGTTAATGATTTAATTAGTGAAACTACAACCAATAGTAGGGCTGGACAAATATTATGGATGTTTATTAACATAGAAAAGTTCAAACAAATGTATTTTAATAAAGAATGGAGATATTAAGATGAAAGAAGAAATTATAGGATATACAGCAGGAGTATTTGATTTATTTCACATAGGGCATTTAAACTTACTAAGAAATGCAAAAGGAATGTGTGATAAATTAGTTGTAGGAGTTACAACTGATGAGTTAGTAAAATATAAAAATAAACAGCCTGTTATACCATTTTCTGAAAGAATAGAGATAGTAAGAAATATAAAATATGTAGATGCAGCAGTAGCACAAGAAGATATGGACAAACTAACAATGTGTAAAAAATTAGGAGCAAAAGTGTTATTTGTAGGTGATGATTGGTATGGAACAGAAAAATGGAAAAAATATGAAGAAGAATTTAAAAAAGAAAATATAAAAATAATATATTTTCCTTATTATAAAGGAACTTCGTCAACACTAATAAATGAAACATTAAAAAAGTTAAGAGGATAAATAGAAGAAATCAATATAAAAAATGACTTTAGATATATTGTTTATTTTTTAATATCTTAAACGAATTAAATGATAGGAGAGCAAAGAAGAAGTATAAACACATTATTTCTTTAGGATATTTTTGCTCTGTTGCAATAGAGGTTGAAAGTATGGGATATCGAAATGGCTCATCCCTTTTTGACTGGTTTATTTCAGATATGGGGTGCTATCAGATACAGTGTTAAATACTTTTCGAATTTTGACAATATATCAATTTATGCGAGAAAAATCATATTATATAGATAGGACTATATAAATTTGAATTTTACCATGATTTTTCAAAATATAAAAGTTTAGATAAACAATTAGGCGAAATAAAAATAAAATATGATAGAAGAATAAAGAGATTTATTAATGTTAATATAAAAATGGTTCTTCCTCGATTTATGTGAAAGAATATAGTAGAATGGTATTTTTTCATAAATAAGTAATTTTATATTTTTAAGATAAAAACAACTCAATATTTTTAATGTTTTATTGTAAATTGAATCACTTTATAGATTTTAGTTTCATGTAATATCCAGAGAAACCATAAAAATGTAAATTTTTTTGAATATAAGAATGTAAGTAAAAGATGATAATTATAGAGAAAATAAATTCGTAGTAGTAACATAAATTCTAAATTAAAAGAAAAATTTTTAAAGGAATACATAATAAAAAATTTGATGATAAACAAGATAAGTATTATATAAACGGTATTGCAAATAATGAATATATCAAAATAAAGAAAGAGAGTAATTAAAATGACGGAAACGTTGCAGTTCTATACACATGTGGATTTAAAGAAAGAAGATTTAACAACACAAAGGAAATCGAATTTTGAACTATTAAGAATAATTACTATGCTTATGATAATAATGCACCATTATTGTGTGCATACAAATTTTTTTAAAGATGTTCAAATAAATAATACTACATTTAATTTAATATTAACAAGGATATTAACTTTTGGAAAACTAGGTAATCATATCTTTATTATAATGACAGGTTACTTTATGATTAAATCTAAAATGAATTATAAAAAAATAATATTATTAATATTAGAAATGATTTTCTATTCCGTAGTTATAACAGGCATATCTTTTGGCTTTAATATTGCTGAGTTTAACTTAAAGACACTAATTAAATCATTTTTACCTATTATATGGGGAAATTGGTTTTTAATATATTATATAATATTATATTTATTGATACCATATATAAATTTATTTATGGAAAAGATAAATAAGAAAACAGCTAGAAACCTTGTAGTTACATTATTATTGTTCTATTGTATTATTCCAACTTTTACAAAAAATAGTTGGAACTTGGATACATTACATATCTTTATTTTAGATTATTTAATTGGAGTATATATTAGACTTTATCCAATAAAGAAACTTGAGAGTAACAAATTTAATGTAAAAGCATTATTAATTATTTCTTTACTTGGCGTAATGTCAGTTTTAGGTTTTGTAATTTTAGGTGAGGTATTAAATATAAATATAAATATAAATAGCTTAATAGAAAAATCTAATTATTTATTTGGAGCTTATGATTATACAATACTATTACTACTAATGGCGATATTGATATTTTCAATATTTAAGAATATGAATATTAAGTCCAAAATAATAAATTATATATCTTCTTCTACACTTGGAGTTTACTTAATACATGATAATCCAATTATTAGGACGTGGTTATGGCAAAAATTTTGGCCAGGAGTGAATTTTATTAATTCAAATTTATTTATACTACATATAGTTGCTAAGGTATTGCTCATATTTATAGTATGTGTAATTATTGATAAAATTAGAATTATGTTATTTCATAAATGGGAAAATAAACTAAGTGACAAAATATATAACATTATAATAAAGATTAAAAATAAAATCGTTCAAAAATATAACAGTGTTGAAGTTGGAACTTAGACCATAAATATTTTCTTTTACTTTACAAAATATAAAAATAAAGTAAAGAAACATAAAAAAATAATGTTTATAGCTTGTAGTCATAGTATTTCAATATATCAAGTGATGAAACAAATTCAAAAACAAAAGGAAATAACAAGTGTTATTGATAAATTAAAAACATGTAAAGAAATCGAAGAAAAATAAGTACATTTCACATGAAAGGAAAACTAAGATATGAAAAAAGTTTTATTAATAGGAGCAGATGGAATGCTAGGAGGAGAACTAGCAGAAAGATTGGGAAA
>CAZUHD010000021.1:13401-21326 GCA_964620415.1 uncultured Clostridium sp. | reverse complement strand
ATGTGAATACAGATAAATTAACATTGTTTTATTAAATTTATATTAGAGCTGTGAATTGTAACTTATTTTTTAAAACAAGACATATAATTAAAATTTTACTATTGACAAAAACGAGATTTCAAGTATAATATACCAAAGAAGCTTTAATAAAGAGGTTAAGAGCTCTATTTATTAAAATAAAAGGAGAAGATAAAAAATGACTGTTTCAAGAGAAGAACTTTTACACATAGCGAGTTTAGCTATGTTAACTATTGATGAAAATGAAATTGATAAATATTTACAAAACTTACAAGATATTTTAAATTTTGCAAATATAGTAAATAAGGCTGATACACAGGGTATTGATGTTACGATAGGCACGAATGAAGCAAAAAACAGATTTAGAAAAGATGAAGTAAAAGTATTTGAAAATACGGAAGCCTTACTTGCAAATGGAAAAGACGTAGAGCAAAATATGTTTAAATTACCAAAAGTAATTAATTAGGAGGATTTTTAAATGGATATTACAGAACTTACTGTACATGAATTGCAAGACAAATTAAAAAATAAAGAAATTACAATAAGTGAAATTGTAGATAGTTATTCGAATAGAATAACTGAAAAAGAACATAGTGTACAAGCTTTTATTACTTCATATTTAGATGAAGCTAAAACTAAAGCAAAAGAACTTGAGAAAAAAGAAAATAGTGGAGATTATACAGGTATACCTATAGGAATAAAAGATAATATTTGTGTAAAGGGCACAAAAACTACATGTGCTTCTAAAATGCTAGAAGATTTTATTGCACCATATTCAGCAACTGTTGCAGAAAAAATCAATAATGAAAACATGATAATACTTGGAAAATTAAATATGGATGAATTTGCTATGGGTAGTTCTACTGAAAATTCATATTTTAAGAAAACAAAAAATCCATGGAATTTAAATAAAGTTCCAGGTGGTAGTTCAGGTGGATCTGCCGCAGCTGTAGCAGCCAACATGGTTCCATGGGCTTTAGGAAGTGATACTGGAGGAAGTATACGTCAGCCTTCATCTCTTTGTGGAGTTGTAGGATTAAAGCCAACTTATGGACTTGTTTCAAGGTATGGATTAGTTGCTTTTGCATCGAGTCTGGATCAAATAGGATCTATAACTAAAGATGTAAGAGATTGTAGTATGCTTCTTAGTTTAATTGCAGGAAGAGATGAAAACGATACTACATCAGAGGACAATGGAAACAAAGATTATACTAAGGCTTTGAAAAATGATGTAACTGGAATGAAAATTGGTGTTCCAAAAGAGTTTTTTGGAGATGGTATAAATGAGGAAGTTAAACAAAAAGTTTATGAATCTATTGAAATTTATAAAGAGCTTGGAGCAAAAGTAGAAGAATTTTCACTAGACATAGCACAATACGCTTTAGCAACATATTATATCATCTCAAGTGCAGAAGCAAGTTCTAATCTTGGAAGATTTGATGGTATAAGATATGGATATAGAACTAAAGAATATAAAAATCTAAAGGAAATATACAAAAAATCAAGAAGCGAAGGATTTGGCGAGGAAGTAAAAAGAAGAATTATAACAGGAACTTATGTGCTTTCTTCAGGATATTATGATGCTTATTATAAAAAAGCTCAGCAAGTTCGTACTTTAGTTTCAAATGAATTTAATAAAGCTTTCAATAAATATGATGTTATTTTAACACCAACATCTCCAGTTGTTGCATTTGATATTGGCGAAAAATCGAATAATCCATTAGAAATGTACTTATCTGATATTTGTACAGTTTCTGTAAATATAGCAGGACTTCCTGCAATATCTATTCCTTGTGGAGTAGATAAGACTGGTATGCCAATAGGTATGCAATTAATTGGAAATAAGTTTGATGAAGAAACTATTTTAAATGCAGCTTATACTTTTGAACAAAAATTTAAATTTAGAGAAAAGTATAAACCTGAATTTAAGAAATAATAAGGAGGAAAAATATGTCAAGAGAAGATTATGAGGCAGTAATAGGATTAGAAGTACATGCAGAGCTTTCTACAAAAACAAAAATATTTTGTAATTGTCCTACATCTTTTGGAGCAGAACCTAATACACACATTTGCCCAATCTGTATGGCTATGCCAGGAACACTTCCTGTTCTTAATGAAAAAGTTGTAGAGTATGCTGTAAAAGCAGGACTCGCTACAAATTGTGAAATTTCAAGAGATAGTAAATGCGATAGAAAAAATTATTATTACCCAGATTTACCAAAATCATATCAAATTTCCCAATTTGATAAACCTCTTTGTGAACATGGATATGTTGAAATAGATACTGAAAGAGGAGATAAAAAGAAAATAAGACTTCTTAGAATACATATAGAAGAAGATGCTGGTAAATTAAATCACGACGATTTCGGTGGAGGAAGTTTAGTCGATTTAAATAGAGCAGGTGTACCTTTAATAGAAATGGTATCTGAACCAGATTTAAGTTCAACAGAGGAAGTCGATACGTATTTGAAAAAATTAAAATCAATTCTTGAATACATAGAAGTTTCTGACTGTAAGATGCAAGAAGGTTCATTTAGAGCAGATGTAAATGTTTCTGTAAAAAAGAAAACAGACACTAAACTTGGTACACGTACAGAAATGAAAAATATGAACTCTTTTAGAAGTATTTCAAGAGCTATAGAATATGAAATTGATAGACAAATTGAAGTATTAGAAAATGGAGGAAAAATTGAACAGGAAACTTTAAGATGGGATGATGTATCAGGAAAGACTTTTTCTATGAGAGATAAGGAAGAAGCAGATGATTATAGATATTTTCCAGAGCCAGATTTAGTTGCAATTAAGCTCTCTGACGAATATATAGAAAATGTAAGAAAAAATCTTCCAGAACTTCCAGAAACAAGATATGAAAGATATTTAAATGAATATAATATGTCTAAAAAGGATGCTGGAATAATTGTTTCTTCTAAATATTTATCAAATTTATTTGAACAAGCAAGTAAAATCTGTAATAATCACAAAGCAGTAAGTAATTGGATAATTTCTGATATTTCTAGAATTTTAAATGAAAAAGAAATGGAGCCAAACGAAATTCCATTTACAGCTGAACATTTAGCAAATCTAGTTATTTTAATAGATAAAGGAACTATAAGTTCTAGTATTGCTAAAAAAGTTCTAGAAGAGCTATTCCAAAACCCAAGAGAGCCAGAAGAAATCATTAAAGAAAAAGGTTGGATTCAAATTTCTGATGAAGGAGCTATTAAAGAAATTGTTTTGGAAGTATTAAAAAATAACCCTCAATCTATAGCTGATTATAAAGCAGGAAAAGATAGGGCTCTAGGATTTTTAGTAGGACAAGCAATGAAAGCTAGCAAAGGTAAAGCAAATCCTCAAATGTTAAATAAAATGTTTATAGAAAATATGAAATAATATGTAAAGCTAAATGTGAGAGATTATATAATTTCTCACATTTATTAAATTAGAAAACTTAATTCTTGACTTTTAGGAAAATTATTATATAATTAGAATGTGATTTTTAATTTATAAAAGAGGTTTAGATGAAAAATAATATTTTTGGATATATATTTATTTTATTCATAATAATTATTATGGGATTTGCAATATATAGAGTAAGAATACAGAGAAATAATGCAAGTGAAGAAAATGGTAAAACAGTTACTTTATCTACTGAAGAAGTTGAAAAAGGTACAGAAATGACACTTGCAATATCTAATTTTGATACAATAAATCCAATAATTACTAAAAATAAAAAAGTACAAGATATAGACAAGATAATATATGAGCCATTAATAAGTATAACAGAAGATTATAAACTAGAATATATACTGGCTAGAGAATGTGCAAAAAGTTCTGACACAGCATATATTGTAAAAATAAGACAAGGTGTGAAGTGGTCTGATGGAAGTAAATTTACAAGTGATGATGTAAAATATACTATAGATAGATTAAAAGATGAAAATTCTAATTCAATTTATTCAGAAAATGTCCGTCATATAAAGGAAATAGATATAATAGATAACTATACATTAAAGATAGAGCTATTTGAGAGTGTTAAAAATTTTGAATATTATTTGAATTTTCCGATTTTAAGTAATTCTTACTACCAAAATGAAGACTTTTGGAATACTGAAAAAAACAAGGCTCCAATAGCTACAGGAGAATTTAAAATTTCAGAGGTTAATTATAATAATATAGTCTTGGAAAGAAATGAAAATTGGTGGAATAAAGATAAAACATCTATTATAAATAAAATAACAATTAATTTTTATTCTACAGTTGCAGAACTATATAATGCCTTTAAAATGGGTGGGATTGATATAATATCAACTGAAAATTCTGCATATCAAAATTATATTGGAACAATAGGATATGATATAACAGAAATTGAGGGAAGAGAATATATATTTTTAGCATTAAATACAAAAAATGGTATTTTATCAGATCCAAATGTGAGAAAAGCCGTAAGAGCTTCAATTGATAAAAACAGAGTTATATCAAATTCATATGGAGGATTATATAAAATTGCAGATTTCCCTTTAAATACAGGAAATTATTTAGTGGATTTAAAAGAAGATAACTTTTATAGTACAGAAGAAAAAGATAAATTTTTAAAAGCATCTGGATGGGAATATAGAAATCGGTGCTTGGCAAAAAATAATAAATTATAGAACAAATATAATAGAATTAAATTTGGTTGTGAGAGCCACAGATATGACAAGATGTAAAGCAGCAGAAGATATAAAAAATCAACTTTATGATCAAGGAATAATAGTAAATATTATATATGCAGATGATCAATTATATAATTCATATTTGAATAATATGAATTATGATATGCTACTAGGAAATATTCAAAGTGGACTAGCACCAGATCTTACAACATTCTTTGGAAATAATAATTTAGCTAATTTCTATAATTCAGAAGCAACAGAAATAATGGACTATATTAATAATATAACAGACGAAAATGAACTAAAATCAAAATACCAAAGACTTTATGAAATTTATACTGAAGAAGTTCCATATATTGGAATTGCACGAAACAAAATTATAGCAATAAAAAATACAGATTTTATAGGAGAAATAAAGGCTAATTGGTATAATATGTTTTATAATATAAATGAGTGGTATAGCACAAAATAAAAAAACTTAAAAAAATTTATAAAAAACTATTGACAAAAGAATGTTTGCTGTATATAATCATGATAGCAAACAAAAGTTTATAAAAATTAAGGAGGAAATAAAATGACAGAAAATAGTGAAAAAAAGAAAGCATTAGACATGGCACTAAGTCAAATAGAAAAACAATTTGGAAAGGGATCAGTAATGAGATTAGGCTCACAGAGCACAATGGAAGTTGAGTCAATATCAACAGGAGCATTAGGATTAGATATTGCATTAGGAATAGGAGGACTACCTAGAGGAAGAATAGTAGAAATATATGGTCCAGAATCTTCTGGAAAAACAACACTTGCACTTCTTGCAATAGCAGAAGCACAAAAAGAAGGCGGAGAAGCAGCATTTATTGATGCAGAACATGCCTTAGATCCAGTACATGCTAAAAAATTAGGAGTAAATATAGATAATTTAATAGTATCTCAACCAGATACAGGAGAACAAGCATTAGAAATAACAGAAAGTTTAGTTCGTAGTGGGGCATTAGATATAGTAGTAGTAGATTCAGTTGCAGCATTAGTTCCAAAAGCAGAAATAGATGGCGACATGGGCGATCCACATATGGGTTTACAAGCAAGATTAATGTCACAGGCACTACGTAAACTTGCTGGAGCAATAAATAAGTCTAAAACGGTATTAATATTTATTAACCAATTAAGAGAAAAAATAGGTGTAATGTTTGGAAATCCTGAAACAACAACTGGTGGACGTGCACTTAAATTTTATGCTTCTGTAAGACTAGATATTAGAAAAACAGAACAAATAAAACAAAATGGAGAAGTTATAGGTCATAGAGTAAAAGTAAAAGTAGTTAAAAATAAAGTAGCACCACCATTTAGAGAAGCAGAATTTGATTTGATTTATAATGAAGGAATATCAAAGGCAGGAAATATTTTAGATGTAGCTGTAAATCTCGATATTGTTGAAAAATCTGGCTCTTGGTTTAGTTATAATGGAGAAAAAATTGGACAGGGACGTGATAATGCTAAAAAATATTTAACAGATAATCCAGATGTAATGGCAGAGATTGATAAAAAAGTAAGGGATAATTATGCAAAGGCATTTGAGAAGAGCTTAGGAGATGAAAATAAAGCAGAATATGATGATGAAGGTGAAGATGAAGTAGAAAAAGAAGTAGATAAAGAAGATATTGATGAAGAATAATAAAAAATGGTGTCCTATTTTAGGACACTATTTTTTATATAACAAAGTTTTACATTTTGTCTTAAAGTCTTAAAATATATGAAATTACTAATGTTTTCCTTTTAAAGATTTTAAAATATTTCAAAAATATTAAAATAAAGTTAAAAATTGATGAATATTGTTGACTTATAAAATACAATAATGATATACTAATAATCAGAAAAAAAGAAAAAATACAAAATAATGGAAAAAATAGCAAATTTAGCTAGAAAGAGGTACTAAGATAAAATGGATAAAAAGATAGTAGCATTATTGCTTTTTATAAGTATTCTTGTAAGCATAATTACTAATTTATTTACATATAATGTAAAAGCTATAACACAAAGTACAAGCACAGATATTGAAAATATTGATAGTGCGAAATATCCTGGAATAAAAGAAAAAATTAAAAGTTTAAAATCAGAACATCCGAATTGGAATTTTAAAATATTATATACTGGAATAGATTGGGAAGAAGCAATAACTAATGAATATACTGGACATGGTTCTTCTCCTAAAAATCTAGTTCCAGCTGGCTCTTCATATAAAGGAAATTGGATTTGTTCATTTTGTGGTGATAAAACATATGATTCAGGTAACTGGAAATGTGCATCAATTTCTGCAATAAAATATATGATGGATCCAAGAGCTTCTTTAAATTCAACCGATATTTTTCAATTTTTAGAATTATCTTATGGTGGGGATGAAATATATTCAAGAGATGTGTTAAAACAGATGGTACAAGGAAGCTTTTTAGATAATGATTCATACATAAATACAATAATGTCGTCAAGTAAGACTTATAATGTAAACCCATATTATATAGTAGCTAGAATAATACAAGAACAAGGAAAGGGAGGCTCAATT
This sequence comes from uncultured Clostridium sp., assembly GCA_964620415.1. Classification (GTDB taxonomy): domain Bacteria; phylum Bacillota; class Clostridia; order TANB77; family CAG-508; genus CAG-269. The sequence goes on along the minus strand of CAZUHD010000021.1, from coordinate 14,102 downwards.
TTAGTTAAAGGAGAAGGATATAATGGAGAATATGTTGGATATTATAACGTATTTAACATAGGAGCTACAGGTTCTGGTTCTGCAAATGTAATAAAAAATGGATTTAAAACAGCTGAGAAATATGGCTGGACTTCAATGGAACTTGCAATTGATGGTGGAATAAAAATAATTTCAACTAGCTACATAGCAGTTGGACAAAATACATTATATCTGCAAAAATTTGATGTTGATAATTCAGACGGAAAACTATATTGGCATCAATATATGCAAAATATATTAGCTGCACAGTCGGAAGGAACAACATTAAGAAAAACAATTAGCAATATAAGTGCATTAGAAAATGGCTATACTTTTATAATACCAGTATATGAAAATATGCCCAAAGAAGAAACTCAAAGACCATCTACTACAGATCCTTTGGAACAAGGTGATGTAGAATTGGTAAGGGTAAATGTTACTAGCAGTATAAATATAAGAAATGCTCCAAGAAAAAATGCAAGTACAATAGGAAGTTTATATTCTGGAGAAATAGTAATTAGATTAGAAAAAGCTACGACAAAAGTTGATGGTACATATTGGGACAAAATCTTGAAAAATAACGGAACTACAGGATATGTAGCAAGATGTACTTATGATAATGAAAGTACATACAAAGAATATCTAGTACATGTATCGGGAGGAGAAGAACCTGATACAGGAGA
>CAZUHD010000021.1:0-13301 GCA_964620415.1 uncultured Clostridium sp. | reverse complement strand
ACACCAAATGAAAATCCTCCTCCAAGTGAAAATCCTGAACCTCCTGCAACAACTGTAAAATCAAATAATGCAGATTTAAAAAATTTAGGAATAAATCCTAATGATTTTAAAGGATTTAAATCTGGAACAACTTCATATGATGTAACTGTTCCAAATAATGTAGAACAAGTTAAAGTTTATGCAACTGCTAAAGATTCAAAAGCAAATGTATCAGGAACTGGAAATAAAAATTTAAATGTAGGACAGAATGCTTTAAAAGTTGTAGTTACAGCTGAAGATGGAACTACAAAAACATATACGATAAATGTTACAAGGGAAGCAGATGGTGTCACAAATACCACTGAAGAAAATACAAATACTGTAGAAAATCCAGATATGGATTTAAGTAATTATGATTTAACTGAATTATCAGTTCCAGGTTATACTTTATCTCCTGAATTTTCTCCATATATATATGAATATACATTAGATATTTCATCAGAAGATGTTACAAAATTGGATATAAATACTAAAACAAAGAATGATGAGAAAATAAAAGTTGAAATAGTAGGAAATGAAGAATTAAAAGAAGGAGAAAATATAGTAACAATTTTAGTAACTAATGAAGTTACAGGAGACAATGCTACATATCAAATAATAGTTAATAAAACAAATGAAATTGATCTTAGTGCTGTAAATGAATCTTTAGATTCTAATGTTGAAAAAGCAAATAGGGTAAGAAAAATAATAATTGGAGTAATTGCTTTTATAGTTCTTGGCATAATCATATTTGTAGTAGTAAAATATAGAATGAAAAATAAATATGATGATGAAGATTTTGAATATGATGAAAATGACGAAGATAATGATGACGATGAAGAAGAAAATAACGAAATAGAAAATAATGAAGTAGAAAACGAAGTAGAAAACGATGAAGAAAAACCAAAAGCTTTACAAAACAATATGGTAGAAGAAAAAGAAGAAGAAAGAGTAGAAGAAAAAGTAGAAACGAAGATGGAAGGGCTTGAAGATATAAAGCAAAAGAGTAAACAAAATGATGATATAATTATTCAAGAGCCAGAACCAGAACAAAAAAGCTATAGAAAAAATAATGGTAAGGGTAAACATTTTTAAAAGTCAAAAAATATTAAACGACATATTCTGTGTTACATAGAATATGTCGTTTTTTGGTGCTAAATTTATTGAAATATTTAATAAAATCTATTGATAAAATTAAAAAGATGTAATATAATCGTAAAAAAACTGTAATAATAATGTAATGAAAATACACAAAAAGGAGATTGATGAATAATGTTCAAATTTTGCTTGGGACAAGATATAGGCATAGACCTAGGTACTGCTACGGTGATAGCTTATGTAAAAGGAAAAGGAATTGTGCTTCGTGAGCCATCAGTAGTTGCTGTTGATAATAATACAGGGCAAGTAGTGGCAGTAGGTTCAGAAGCTAGGAGAATGTTAGGAAGAACACCAGGAAATATAGTTGCAACAAGACCTTTAAGAGAAGGAGTAATTTCAGATTATACAGTTACGGAAAAAATGCTAAAGTATTTTATTAGAAAAGTTGGAGGAAGAACATTATTTTCTCCAAGAATAATGATATGTATTCCATCAAGAGTAACAGAAGTCGAGAAAAAAGCAGTAATAGATGCAGCAACTAATGCTGGTGCAAGAAAGGTATATTTAATAGAAGAGCCTATAGCGGCAGCAATAGGAGCAGGGATTGACATATCAAAACCATGTGGTAATATGGTTGTGGATATTGGAGGTGGAACAACAGATATTGCAGTTATATCATTAGGAGGTTCTGTTGTAAGTACTTCAATAAAAGTGGCAGGAGATAAATTTGATGAATATGTAATAAAATATATAAAGAGAAAATACAATTTGGCAATTGGAGAAAGAACAGCAGAAGATTTAAAAGTAAATATAGGATGTGTATATCCAAAAATCCAAGATGTAGAAATGGAAGTAAAAGGAAGAGATTTAACTACAGGATTACCCACAACTGTAACAATACATTCAAGCGAAATGGTAGAAGCATTAAATGAACCAGCAATGATGATAGTAGATGCAGTCCATTCAGTTTTAGAAAAAACACCACCAGAACTTGCAGCTGATATAGGTAATAAAGGAATTTATATGACAGGTGGAGGATGTTTAATAGATGGATTAGATAAACTCTTACAAGAAAAAACGGGAATAAATGTTATGATTGCACAAGATACAGTTTCTTGTGTAGCATTAGGAACAGGAAAGGCTTTGGATAATCTGGATTTTTTAAATGAAAAAGAAAGAAAATAAGCATAAAAAAAATTGAATTAAGCAATAATAAAATTTGAAGGTGAAGATATGAAGAAAACCAAGATAATTTTTATTATTGCTTTTTTATTATGTGTGCTTATATATATTTGTAAAATAGATAGCATTCCTGAAAATGTTATTTTATATAATGGAGAAGAATTAAATTTAGGAGATTTTTTAGGAATCTCTTTTAAAATAGGAAACGAAGATTACTCTGCTGTACTTGCTTCATCAAATATAGAAGAAAATACATTAGAAAAGAAAAATAACGTAGAAGTAAAACTTTGGAATTTGTTTACAGTAAAAGAAGTTTCTGTAAGTGTGATGGAAGAAACAAGTGTAATTCCAGTAGGTGAAATATGTGGACTGAAGTTATATACAAATGGAGTATTAGTTGTAGGTTTAAGTGAAGTAAGAGGCGAAAATAATGAAACCTATAAACCTTATCAAAATACAGGAATAGAAGAAGGAGATAGAATAATAAAAATTGATGACATAGAGATACGAGATACAAATCATTTAACGCGGAATAGTTAATGAATCTTTAGGAAAAAATTTAAAAATAGAGTATATAAAAAATAATGAAAAATATATATGTAATATAACACCAATAAAAACAAGTGATGGAACATATAAAATTGGATTGTGGGTAAGAGATAGTGCAGCAGGTATAGGAACTCTTACATTCTATGAACCATCTACAGGAAATTTTGCAGCATTAGGTCATGGAATAACTGATATTGATACAGGTGATTTACTTGAAATTACAAATGGAGAATTTTTAACAACAAGAGTAATTTCTATAATAAAAGGGTTAAAGGGAAATCCGCGGAAAAATACAAGGAACAATTGAAAATCAAACTACGATAGGTAAAATATATAAAAATACGAACTTAGGAATATATGGAACAATAAGTAATTTATCTGCAATTAATGTTGATTTAGCCAAAGAAATGAAAGTTGCAAGACGAACAGAAATAGCTTTAGGTGAAGCTACAATGTATTGTAATTTAGATGGAATTGGAGCAAAAGAATATAAAATAGAAATCGAAAAAATATTTATAAATGATGATACAGATAATAAATCAATGATGATAAAAGTAAAAGATCAAGAACTTTTAGATAAAACAGGAGGAATTATCCAAGGAATGAGCGGAAGCCCAATATATCAAAATGGGAAGTTTATAGGAGCTGTAACAAATGTACTTGTTAATGATGCTACAAGAGGATATGCTGTATTTGCAGACATAATGATAAAACAAATGAAAGAATAAATTATGAAAAGTATTGAAACAAATGTAAAAATTTGATACAATAAGGAAGATAAAAAAAGTCGCAATTTAGAAAGGAATAAGTATAAATGAAAATTGGAATAGTAGGTCTTCCAAATGTTGGAAAAAGTACATTATTTAATAGTATAACAAAAGCTGGAGCAGAATGTGCAAACTACCCTTTTTGTACAATAGAACCAAATGTAGGCGTAGTTGCAGTACCAGATGAAAGATTAAATAATTTAGCAAAAATGTATAATTCAAAAAAGATAACTCCTGCTGTAGTTGAATTTGTAGATATTGCAGGATTAGTAAAAGGAGCAAGCAAAGGAGAGGGATTAGGAAATAAGTTTTTATCAAATATAAGAGAGACAGATGCAATTGTTGAAGTTGTGAGATGCTTTGATGATTCAAATATAGTTCATGTTGACGGAAGTATTGATCCTGTAAGAGACATAGAAACTATAAATTTAGAATTAATATTTGCCGATATAGAAACTATTGATAAAAGAATTGATAAAGCCCAAAAAATGTTAAAAGCTGATAAAAAATACGAATTTGAATTAAATCTTCTTAAAAGAATAAAATTAGGACTAGAAAATGGAATTCCTGCAAGAAGTCTAGAATATAATGAAGAAGAAAGGGAACTTGTAAAAGAGATGTTTTTATTAACATCTAAACCTCTAATATATATTGCTAATATTTCAGAAGATGATTTAAATAATAGTTTAGATAATGAATATGTAAAAACAATAAAACAATATGCTGAAAATGAAAAGGCAGAAGTAATACCACTTTGTATAAAAATAGAAGAAGAATTATCTTCACTAGATGAAAACGACAAAAAAGAGATGCTTGAAGCATTAAACCTTAATGAAGCGGGGTTAGATATATTAATAAAAAAGAGTTATGATTTATTAGGCTTAATGTCATTTTTAACAGCAGGAGAAACAGAAGTTAGGGCATGGACAATAAAAAAAGGAACAAAAGCGGTGGAGGCAGCAGGTAAAATTCATTCTGATATACAAAGAGGATTTATAAAAGCAGAAATAATTTCATATAATGAATTAATGAAGGAAGGATCGATGAATGTAGCTAAAGAGAAGGGATTGGTGCGCCAAGAAGGAAAGGAATATATTATGCAGGAGGGCGATGTAGTTCTATTTAGATTTAATGTGTAACATCCATGTAACATGTATGTAACACTTACGAAACGAAAATGTAATAGAAAAAAATAGAAAAATATTTGACATATGTAAAATATTGTTGTAAAATAGAAGAAGAATAGCAAAAAAGATAATATTATTTTGTTATAATTATTAAGGGTAAAATAAGGAGAGATTAAAAGATGAAAAACGCAAGATTATTAAAGGGATTATTTGTGTTGGTTATAAGTTTAGGAATTATGTTTTTACAAACAAATATTGTTTTTGCAGTAACAAATGAGGATGACTTATTTTCAAATACTAATTTTGAAAATGCCGCTATGATTGATAATGGTACAGATGATAATGAAGCAACTATAGGTAATGAAATTGATAATGTAGTACCAAATAATTCATCTTCGAACAATGTTGCAAATGATACTCCAACAAATAACACATCAGGAAATAATTCTAGCAGAAACAATACTGGTAAAAATAATACTGCAACTAATAGAGAGGTATCAAACAGTAATCAATTAGCAGATACAGGAATTGGTCAAACAGGAGGAATAATCGCAATAATAATGGTTGTTGGTATAATATCTGCAATCTATTCTTATAAAAAAGTTGATGATTATAAAAAATTATAAAATTTAAATAAAAGTAAAATAAAAATAGCAATAAATATTATTTTATTGCTAATTTTGTTTTATTCCATAAAGGAAAAATATGGCTGTGAAGGGAATAAATGAATGAAAAGTAATTTTACAACATTTTTTTTAATTTTGGTAATGATAATATTGATTGGTGGAGTAGGTCTAATAGCATATGCTATTTGTAGTGATATGCTGGGTGAAGATGTTATAGATAAAATAAGTAGCTACATTAATGAAGAACCAGAAGAAAGAGAAAAGGAAATAAATTATAATGAAAATACATATATCAGTCAGTTGATAGAGAAAGAAACAAGTGATGTAGAAAGTAATGAGATATTAAATCAAGCTGCTGTAAGTAAATATTTTTATATCCAGTTAAATGATACGGAAAAAAGAATATATGATAAATTGAATGAAAATAAAGATAATTTAAAATATGGTAATTGTGTTATAAATTATGGAAATGAGTTTTCAGATATTTTATCTCAAGATAATGGTGATGAAATATTAGGGGACAATTATCAAACAGCAATAGAAGCATTTATACACGATAATCCAGATTTATTTTATATAGATGTAAACAAAATGTATTTAAATATAAAGACAATAAAGAGATTATTTTTAACAACGTTTGATGTATATATATCACCTGCTGAGAATGCGACGTTTCTATCAGAAGATTTTATGAATACAGGAGAGATAGAAGTTGGAATTGCTGAAATAGAAAGAGTAAAAGATGAAGTTGTAAGTAGCTTAAGTGGAACTGATTATCAAAAAATAAAAATGATACATGATTATTTAGTAGATAATATAGAATATGACACAGATTATAATGCACTAGGAACTTATGGAATATATGGGGCTTTAGTTGGCAAAAGGTGTGTTTGTGAAGGATACGCCAAGGCTTTTAAATATTTAACGAATGCAGCAGGATATGAATGTGAAATTATGCAAGGAATGGCAACAAATAGCAATGGTGCGACTGAAAATCATGCTTGGAATTGCATAAAAATAGGAGATGCGTGGTATGAAGTAGATACTACATGGGATGATCCTATTGTAATGGGATTGGGAGGAAAAATAATTTCAGGAGTAAAATCTAATTCTATAAGAAATAAATTTTTTCTAAAAGGCTCAAATGTATTTGATAAAGACCATACATTAAGCTGTCAATTTTCAGATAATGGAAAAATATTTTCATATCCTACTATAAGTACTACAGATTATAAAAAATAATTGTTTAAAGTATATAAATAAAAAATAAGAGGTGAAAAATGTCAAAACCAATAGTTGCAATTATAGGAAAACCGAATGTCGGAAAATCAACTTTTTTTAATTATGTAGTAGGAACTAGAATATCAATTGTGGAAGATACACCAGGTGTTACAAGAGATAGAGTATATGGAGAAAGTAATTGGAGAGGCAAGGACTTTACATTAATAGATACAGGTGGGATAGAGCCTGCAAGTTCAGATATGATAGCTTCTGAAATGAGAATACAAGCAGAAATTGCAATCGATATTGCAGATGTTATAATTTTTATTACTAATATTCGTGAGGGTGTAACTCCTGCTGATGAAGAGATTGCTTTAATGTTAAAAAAATCAAAAAAACCAGTAATACTTGTTTGCAATAAAGCAGATAGTTATGAAAAATTTAAAAATGATGCTTATGAATTTTATAAATTAGGTATAGGAGAACCTATGCTTGTTTCAGCAAGTAATGCACAAGGCATAGGTGATGTTTTAGATGCAATTTATGAAAAAATTCCAAAAAATGATTATACAGAAGAAGATGATGAAAGAATAAAGGTTGCAGTAATTGGCAAACCAAATGTAGGTAAATCTTCTTTAATAAATAAAATACTTGGAGAAAATAGAAATATAGTAAGCGATATAGCAGGGACTACTCGTGATGCAATTGATTCTGATTTTGAAAATGAAAAAGGAAAATATACTTTTATTGACACAGCAGGAATTAGAAAAAAAAGTAAAGTTACAGAATCAATTGAAAGATATAGTGTTATGAGATCTATTTTAGCAATTGAAAGAGCAGATGTATGCTTACTTTTAATTGATAGTAATGAAGGAGTTACAGAACAAGATACAAAAATAGCAGGGGAAGCAATAGACAATGGTAAAGGGATTATAATTGTTGTTAATAAATGGGATGAGTATGAGAAAAAAAATGGTACTTTAGAAAAGTATACTAAAGATGTTTATAATAAACTTGGGTTTTTAACTTATGCACCAATAATATTTATATCTGCTAAAACTGGACAAAGAGTAAACAAATTATTTGATTTAATAAATGAGGTCTATAATGAAAATTCAAAGAGAATTACAACTGGATTATTAAATCAGGTAATAAATGAAGCAATTGCAATTGTTCAGCCACCAACGGATAAAGGAAAAAGACTTAAAATTTTTTATGGAACTCAAAGTTCTACAAAACCACCAACTTTTGTTATATTTGTTAATAAAAAAGATTTATTCCATTTTTCTTATGAAAGATATTTAGTTAATCAGTTTCGTAACGAATTTGGTTTTAAAGGTACACCAATTAGAATTATAGTAAGAGAAAAAATAGATAAATCAGAATAATAAAAATGTAGTAGTATCCAAGAAACTTTTGAAGCCTTGGATCATTTTTTATAGTATTATTGTAGATTATGTTCTACAATATAGCTATGCTATTAGTTTACATTCTTATTTTATTATTAACAATAAGGTGATTGTTTTCGTAAATAAAATACAATTTAGAACAAAATACAACCTTTAGATATAATTATATCTAAAGGTTGTATTTTTAAACCCTATCCCTCAAAAAACGGTCATGTGTGACTGTGTGTCACAACAGCTGTCTCTTCTGGCTTCTTGGCAAGCTCACAGAGGGTGGATAAAATTCCGCTCTCTGCTATAGCAGAAACCAAGTTGGAGGGGAGGCGAATCTCGAATCGCTCGCCATCATGCGAAGTCCCCTTCAGAGTGATGGACTTATATCCACCAAGAAGAACTTCACATGCTGAACTGCGAACCTCAGGATCTTTCAGAAAGAGAAAGGCCTGAGATCTGTCGCTTCCCAAGAAAGACTCCACGAGAGTCATCCTGAGGATGCCCCCTTTCCGCTCAATTGTGACTCTTCGCCACGGAAGCGGAATTCCCAGTACCGTTAAGGTGTTGGAAGAAAATATTTTTGCATCTTCTCCCTTAGGGGGAATGCGCCAATTGATGGAAACTTTGTCGTTCAAGAGAACGACAAGCCCCACAAGTAGAAGCGCGATCGAATAGACTGGAGAGAATTCTGTACTCAAAATTAATGAGCACAGAATCCAGACTATTTTCAGTGGTCTGAAGGCATTCCTCCAAACCATGTTTCCAATTACACCGCTGAGAAGCGGGATAATCCCGATTGCGAAGGATATCGGTCCAAGCGGGTAGAAAGAGAACAGCGGCAGGGACAACAAAATCCCTAAAGCAGAAGCAATTCTTTTGAGGATGTTCATCAGATGAAACTGATGATTATGATCCTCAATGGGTTCTTCCGCATCCTCCTGGGACTGGGGCTGCAGCAGAATAGCCGCAGCCTCTACGGGAAGCTTCCTTAGTAAACTAAGGTCGCTCTCGATGGCCTTCTGAAGCGCGTTTTGCAGTTCAGGAGAGGCATGTACAAGCTGGATGATCATTTGATCATCCAGGCCATCGAATGGCCAATTGCCATTCTCAAGGCTGGTAAGACAAGAGCTTATGATAGGATTCCGGCGCTCGTTATTCATACGAACACCTCCTTTCAATGTTTATATATATATATTTTAACATATTTTGGTAAAGAATTCAATAATTATGTAAAATATAAATGTTTATCTTGAAATAAACATAATTTAATATTATAATATGTTTTGTAAAATCATTGGAAGGAATAGATTTTAATATGAAAATAAAAGAATTAAGATTATTAGATATAACTGTAAAACAAGGAGAAAACGTTATTTATCAAGGAAGAACAGAAGATTTACCAGAAAATATAAAAAATCAAGACTATAAAGATATAAATTTTGATGGAACAAGAGTAATTATAGAAATATAAAAGAGGAGTAATATATGAAATGGACTGAGGAGCAAAAAAAAGCAATTTATGAAAAAGGAAGCAATATTTTAGTCGCCGCAGGAGCAGGAAGTGGAAAGACAGCAGTATTAGTTGAAAGAATAATAAACAAGATTATAAATGAAAAAGTCGATATAGATAGTCTTTTAGTTGTAACATTTACAAATGCTGCTGCATCTGAAATAAGAGAAAGAATATTAAATGCAATATATAAAATTATAGATGATACAAGTAGTAAAAATTCTGATGTAATAGAGCATTTACAAAGACAAATAACACTTTTAAATAAAGCTAATATTTGTACGATAGACTCTTTTTGCTTAGATGTAGTAAAAAATAACTTTTTTGAAATAGAAATTTCTCCAAATTTTAGAATAGCTGATACTGCGGAAATAGATTTACAAAAACAAGAAGTATTAGAAAAATTATTTGAGGAAAAATATGAAAATAATGATAAAGATTTTGAGAAGCTAATAAAAACATATACATCATATAGAGATGATACACCATTAAAAGACCTTATTTTAAAAATTTATTCATATATATCATCAAATCCATATCCAATGAATTGGCTATTTCATCAAATAGAAAAATTTAATATTGTAGATGAAACACAAGATTTTTCTGAAACTGAATGGGGAAAAATATTACTAAGCAGTATGAAAGAAGAATTAGAAGACGACATAAAAAAATTAGAAACAGAAGAAAAGAAATTATCAGTAGATAGTGAATTAATTCAATATGATAGAGTATTTTTATCAGATATAGAAGGGCTAAAAACACTATATGGTAATTTGGATAGCTGGGATAAAGCATATATGTTATCAAATAATATAGAATTTGTAAAATGGCCTGTATCTAAAAAAATAAATAATGAAGAAAAAGAAAGTGCAAAAGATATAAGAGATAATGTAAAGAAAAGTTTTGTTTCAAAAAGAAGTAAGATATTTACATCAGATTCAAAAGAAGCTAATAAAGATTTAAAAGAAATGTATGAAATACTAAAAAAGCTTGAGAATTTGATAATAGATTTTGATGAAAACCTAAGAAAAAGTAAACAAGAAAAAAATATAGTAGATTTTAGTGATATAGAACATTTTGCCTTGCAAATCTTAGTAAAAAATGAAAATGGAAAAATTGTAAGTTCTGAAATTGCAAAAAAATATCAAGAAAAATTTGTAGAAATTGCAATTGACGAATATCAAGATAGTAACCTTGTACAAGAATATATTTTAACATCAGTATCTAGGGGAAATAACCTCTTTATGGTTGGAGATGTTAAACAAAGTATATATAAGTTTAGACAAGCAATGCCAGATTTATTTTTAGATAAATATAAAACATATAGTGAAAAAAATCCAAATGAAAAGGGACTAAAAATAAAACTTTTTAAAAACTTTAGAAGTAGAGAAAATGTACTTGATTTTACAAATCTGGTATTTCAAAATATTATGAGTCCTTCTCTTGGCGAAATAGATTATAATGAAGAAGAATACTTAAATTTAGGTACTAATTTTAAGGAAAGTAGAGAAGATCTAACTACAGAGGTAGATATATTAAATCTTGTAAAAAACGAAACAGAGGAAGAACAAGAAACTGAGGGAAATTTTGAAAGTGAACCTCAAAATAATTGTTTAGACGAAGAAGAAAAAATAGAAGATATTGAATTAGAAGCAAGATTTGTAGCTAAAAAAATAAAGGATTTAATTGATAGTAAATTTCAAATTTATGACAATAAAAAAGACATATTTCGTAACATAGAATTTAAAGATATTGTAATTTTACTGCGCTCTACAAAAAATAAAGCAAACATATTTGAAAAAGAATTAACAAAGCAAAATATAGATGTTTATTCAGATACTTCATCTGAATATTTAGAATCTTATGAAATACAAGTGATAATGGATTTACTAAAAATAATAGATAATCCATACCAAGATTTACCTTTGGTTCATGTTATGTTATCTAGTATAGGAATGTTTACAGATGATGAGTTAGTTGAAATAAGACTTTGCGACCAATATGAAGATTTTTATACAGCGGTTCTTAAATCTAGACTTTCAGTAAATGAAGATTTAAAAGATAAAATACAAAGATTTTTAGATAAACTAGAAAGCTTTAGAGAAAAAAATAATTATATGGATTTAGACGAACTTATTTGGACTATTTATGAAGAAACAGGATTTTTAAATTATGTTTCTCTAATGCCAAATGGATTATTACGTACATCAAATTTAAAAATGCTTTTTGAAAGAGCAAAACAATATGAAGATGCTTCTTTTAAAGGATTGTTTAATTTTATAAATTTTATTGAAAAAGTAAGAGTGGGAAGCGGAGACCTTGGAGCTGCAAAACTAATTGGAGAAAATGAGAATGTTGTTAGGATTATGAGTATTCATAAAAGTAAGGGATTAGAGTTCCCAATCGTATTCTTATCATGTACAGGCTCTGGCTTTAATTTAAATGATTTAAAAGATAATATATTACTACATCAAGATTTAGGAATTGGTGTAAAATATATAGATTATGATAAACAAATAAAATATGATACTTTAACTAAACTAGCTTTAAAAGACAAGATTTTAGAAGAAAATTTGTCTGAAGAAATGAGGATTTTGTATGTTGCTTTGACAAGAGCAAAAGAAAAAATATTTATTACTGGAGTACAAAAAGATTTTTCTAAAATTATGGAAAAATTAAAAGAAACAGTAGATATTTATAGATTAGAAAATAACAAAATAAATCCAATTGTACTAAAAAAATATTTAAAATATATTGATTGGATTTTGCTTGTATATCTATATAATGAGCAAAATTGTAGTAAAAAAATGATATTAAATGTTTTTGAAAAAGAGGAAATTATAAAAGATCTAAAAATTGAAGAAAAAGAAGAAAAAAATATTTTTGACTTTTTAAATAAATGCTCAAAAGATGTGAAAAATGAAGACATTATAAAATTAAAAAATGAGCTTGCTTTTGAATATAAGTATAAAGAATTGGCGAGTATTCCAAGTAAAAGCTCTGTTACAAATATTGTTCATAAAAATTTAGATGCTAAAAAATATAATATAGTTATTGATGAAACAAAACCAAAAGAAGAGAGTGAAGAACAAGATTTGAATATAGAGTTTGTAAAACCTAAGTTTTTAAGGGGAGATTTTGAAGAAAAAATAACACCTGCTGAAAAAGGTACTTTAATTCACTTAGTTTTAAAAAATTTAAAAGTTGGAAAAAAGTATAATTTACAAGAAGTGGAAGAATTAATAGAAGACTTAAAAAATAGAGAAGTAATAACTGAAAAAGAAAAAAATGCAATAAATCCTAATGTTATTTTAGAATTTACAAAATCAAATATATGGAAAGAACTATCAAATGCAAAAGAATATCACAAAGAAGAGCCTTTTTATATAAATGTTCCTGCAAATACGGTTATGGATGTTAAAGCAAATGAAAACATTTTAGTTCAAGGAATTATAGATTTATATTATATAAATAGCAATGATGAACTTATACTTGTAGATTATAAAACCGATTATATAAAAAAAGGACAAGAACAAGTTTTAATAGATAGACATAAGCCACAATTGACTTTATATAAAGAAGCTTTAGAAAATGCACTAAACATGAAAGTTTCAAAAATGTATATTTATTCTACAACTTTAGGAGAAGAAATAGAGTTTTAATTTGGTTTTACAATTCACAGCTCCTAATATAAATTTAATAAAACAATGTTAATTTATCTGCATTCAAATACTTTAAAATAACAGTAATCACGGCAATTTAATAAATCTTGAAATTTTTGTAACAATTCTGTAATATATTTG
>CAZUHD010000020.1:20988-22333 GCA_964620415.1 uncultured Clostridium sp. | reverse complement strand
AAATAATTCAAATAACAGGGCTAAAAATAGGTAAAATTAAACAATTACAAAAAAATAGTGAATGTTTTAAAAGCAGGAAATAATATACTTCCTGCTTTTATTAAACTTATATTAGTAACTGTGAGTTGCAACGAATATATTTTTCTAACAGAAGCTTATAAAATAATACTTCTAAAACATTTACGACAATACTATTTCTTGTTCATATAATACAGATTTAGCCTAAAAAATTTTTATCATCAAACCTACATTAGTCGTCAACATTCTATATGTTTTTTATTAAAATTGTAGATAAATAAAAAGACATACTATATTGATAATTTCTTGCTTTTATATTATAATTGTTTTATCTAAAATAAACTTGAGAAATAGGGGGAAAAATTATATGAAAATGGCAATAAAAAGAGGATTAATTGTAGTTATAGGCTTAATATTACAAGTACTAGTATCATTATCTATATATTTATTTTTTATAGAGAAAATTTTTGTTATTCAACTACTTTTTGATGCTTTAGGATTACTTCTTACACTTAACTTAATAAGAAATAGTAAAAATTATTCTTATACATTACCAATAATTATTATGCTTATATTATTTCCTATTGTAGGAACTGTACTTTATATAATATATTATAACAATAAAAATAGTAGTAAAACATTAAAACAAATAAAACAAAGTGAAAAAGAAAACGCAAAATATCTAGTACAAGATGAAAAAATAAAAGAAGAGTTTAAAGATAACGGCAAATTAAGATATTTAAGTGATTACACAGGTTATCCTGTTACTAAAAATAATGATATAACATATTATCCTATTGGTGAGGAAGCTTTTGAGGATATGATACAAGAATTAAAAAAAGCAGAAAAGTTTATATTTTTAGAATATTTTATAGTAGCACATGGCAAAATGTGGAGTTCTATTTTAGAAATATTAGAGGAAAAAGTGAAAAATGGTGTAGACGTAAGAATGATGTATGACGACATGGGCTGTATTTCTACATTAGACAAATCATATCCCAAAGAACTTGAGAAAAAAGGGATTAAATGTGTTGTATTCAATAAATTAAATCCTGTCGCAGGTGTTTTTTTGAATAATAGAGATCATAGAAAAATTTTGGATATTGATGGAAGAGTTGCCTTTTCTGGCGGAATTAATATTGCAGATGAATACATAAATGCTAAAGTTAAATATGGTCATTGGAAAGATAATGGATTTAGAATTTCAGGTGATGGAGTATGGAATTATACAGTTATGTTTTTAACTTTGTGGAATGCACTTAGAAAAGAGGATGATGATTTTTATAAATTCAAATATGATTTTTCAAATAAAGCAAATAAAGATGGA
>CAZUHD010000020.1:0-20888 GCA_964620415.1 uncultured Clostridium sp. | reverse complement strand
AAATAAAGATGGATATGTAGTACCTTATGCAGAAACACCTTTAGATGAAGAAGTTACAGGAGAAGATGTTTATTTAAATATTATAAATCAAGCGAATAAATATGTTTATATTTTTACACCATACTTAATTATTGATACAGATATGATAAATGCTTTAAACTTAGCTGTAAAAAGGGGAGTAGATGTTAGAATTATAATTCCAGGAATACCAGATAAAAAAATAGTATATACATTATCAGAATCTTATGTTGAACCATTAGTAAAAGGCGGAGTAAGAATTTATAAATATACACCTGGTTTTGTACATAGTAAGGTATTTGTATCAGATGACACTATAGCTACTGTAGGCACTATTAATATGGATTACAGAAGTTTATATTTACATTTTGAATGTGGATGTTATTTGGAAGGTATAGATGTAATTAAAGACATAAAGGATGATCTAGTAAGTACAATGGAAAAAAGTAAAGAAGTAACACAAGAAGAAGCTAATCCAAAACTTTTAAAAGGATTATGGCAGGCAGTATTAAGGCTAGTTGCCCCTTTAATGTAGATATTAAAAATATTATGTGGAAATAGGAGAAACAATGGAACAATGGATAAAATGGGCTATGGAAATACAAAGTATAGCTCAAGCAGGGTTAGAATATACACAAGGAAAATATGATGTTCAAAGATATAAAAGACTAAGAGAAATTTCGGCCGAAATGATAAGTCAAAAAAGTGGCATATCTCTAGATAGAGTGGAGGAACTTTTCTGTAATGAAACAGGCTATCAAACACCTAAAATAGACACTAGAGCAGTAATTTTTAAAAAAGGCAAAATATTATTAGTACATGAAAGTAATGATACATGGTCTTTACCAGGAGGATGGTGTGATGTCCTTGAGAGTATAAAATCTAATACAATAAAAGAAGTAAAAGAAGAAGCTGGTTTAGATGTAATTCCTACTAAAATAATTGCAGTTCAAGATAGAAATAAACATAATAAGCCAATCTATGCTTATGGAATCTGTAAATTTTTTATACTTTGTGATTTATTAGGAGGAAGTTACATACCAAATATTGAAACTACTGAAATTAAATATTTTTCTTTAGATGATTTGCCTGGAAATCTAGCAAATGAGAAATGTACAAGAGAGCAGATTGAAATGTGTTTTGAAGCAATAAAAAATGAAAATTGGGAAATTCAATTTGATTAAAAATAATAAAAGAAGGAGTAATGGTGGAAAAATATGAACTATCGTACAGACAAAAATGGAAATAAGATCTCTATATTAGGATATGGTTGCATGAGATTTACACAAAATGGAGGAAAAATTGATATAGATAAGGCAGAAAAAGAAATAATGGAAGCATATAATTTAGGTGTCAATTATTATGATACAGCTTATGTATATCCAGGAAATGAAGTGGCATTAGGACAAATACTAGAAAAAAACAAAATAAGGGAAAAAATTAATATTGCAACTAAATTACCACATTATTTAATAAAAAAATCTGATAGCATAGAAAAGTATTTTTCAGAACAATTAAAGAGGCTTCGTACTAATTACATAGACTACTATCTTATGCACATGTTAACAGATGTAAAAACATGGGATAAACTTAAAAACTTAGGAATTGTAGAATGGATAGAATCTAAAAAGAAAAGAGGAGAGATTAAACAAATAGGATTTTCTTATCATGGAAATTCAGATATGTTTTGTAAGCTCCTAGATGCCTATGATTGGGATTTTTGTCAAATACAATATAATTACCTAGACGAAAATTCTCAAGCAGGAGTAAAAGGACTTAAATATGCAGCATCAAAAAACATTCCTGTAATAATAATGGAACCATTAAGAGGAGGAAAACTTGTAAATGGTTTACCGATAGACGCCAAAAAAGCTTTTGAAGAATATGATATAAAAAGGACACCTGCAGAATGGGGATTTAGATGGCTGTGGAATCAGCCAGAAGTTACATGTGTATTATCTGGAATGAATTCAGTTCAAATGATTGAAGAAAATGCGAGAGTAGCTTCAGAAGTCGAAGTTGGAGAATTTACCGAAAAAGAGATAGAACTTTTAAAAAAAGTTGTACAATCTATTAATACAAATATGAAAGTAGGATGTACTGGGTGTAAATACTGTATGCCGTGCCCTAGAAATGTTGATATACCAGGAACATTTGCTGCATATAATAGAATTAATGTAGATGGAAAAATGAAAGCCATGACAGAATATTTTATGTGTACAGCACTGAGAAAAGATTCCTCAGCGGCTTCAAACTGTGTTCAATGTGGAAAATGTGAAACACATTGCCCTCAACATATTGAAATTAGAAAAGAATTAAAAAATGCTAGAAAAGAATTAGAAACACCATTATATAAAATTGCACATAAAGTAGTACAAATTTTTAAAGCATATTAAATAAAACAGGCTCTATGCCTGTTTTATGTCTTTAGCTCTAGTTTTATTACTATATATTTTACTAATTCCAAAACCTATAACAGAAGCAATAGTTGCTGAAATAAGTTGATTAAGTCCCATTGACAAATTAAGTGCAGTAAACATTGGCTCAGGTATGTTTATTATTAATGCAAGTAATCTAAAGCATAAATAGATAACTGCCACTTTTGCTAATATAGAAGCAATAGAAGACAAAATATAATTTACTTTATTTTGTACTAATAATTTTCTATATAGATAAACAAATAAAAAGTTTCCTGCCCATATTGCTGGGATCATATATACTGTAAATATACTTGCTGATTTAAATATTAATCCACTACTTATTGCAGAAATACTAGGTAGAGTAATTAATCCTGCAATTTGCTTAAAGCCTTTTACATTAATAGCAGCTGTTATTAATACAGTATTTACAATTGTTCCTACAAAATATTGTGAATGTGTTGCAATCCAACTGGTTTTTCCAAAAATATTATTAAACAAAGTTGGAATTATCATTGGAACTAAAAAGATAAAAATACTTAATACTATCCATTGTATTACTTCAAATTTCTTTGACAATGGATAAACAACACTATTTAAACAATTTTCTTTTTCCATTATTTTTTACCTCCTCGTAAATGTTATATCATAAAAATTATGAAAAAAACAGTATTTTTTGTAAATATAATATAAAAAATAAATGTGAATTTATAACTTTAAAAAACATATAAAAAATACATAATAATTTTATAAAAGCACCAAAATATTATACAAAAATAAAAATAGTATTTTTTACAATGAAAATAAGGCTTTTTGTAAAATAAAAAGAAAAAACTATAAATAATCGATTATAATATAATGAAAATGCAATTTAAAAAAGTAAGATATAAATGAAACATTATTAACTTAAACTATAAATATCATTTGATTACGGCTTTTAAATATATCTTACAGAAATTAATGTTGCATTTTTATTTTGATGCAATTAATATAAGCACCAAATTTGTCTTAATGACTTGCTTAAAAAAGTCACCTAAGTATAGAATCTTAAGCGACTTTTTTTAGCTAATAATAAACTTCTAATTGCTGTTTAAAAAATTTTTCACCATTAATAGTGACTAAATTTAAGTTTTTATTATTTTTTACTATTTTATTAACTTTCCACAAACCAATTCCTGAATGATTTTCCTTTGTAGTAACTCCTTTTTCAAATATTTTACTTATGTCAATATCATGATTATTATAGGTATTTTCAATAATAAAAAATTGAGTGCAATGGGCAAGTGAATCTCTAAATACAATATTAACTATTTTTTCATTTGCCGTGCTTGCTGCTTCAATTGCATTATCAATAAATATACCTAGCAATCTGGATAATTCATAAATAGAAATATGTAATTTATTAAAATCAATAAAACATTCTATGTTCATTTTAACATTTTTTTCTTCTGCTTTCTGATACTTGCATGTTAATAAATGATAAATACCAGCATTATTTATAACATCTGGATTTAAAGCAGAAAAATTATTTATTTTTTTACATTCTTCAAATAAACTATTGTAATACTTTTTTAGATTTTCTATATCATTAGTATTAATAAAACCTCCAATTGTAAATACAATATTCTGAAAATCGTGTTTAAAAGATCTCACGTCATCATACAATTCTAAAAGAGTATGATTGTATTCTTGAGCATTACGAAGATTTTTAGCAAGTATATGTAATTTAAAAGTTGTATATAAACTATAAATAACAAAAATAACACAAAGAAATATTAAAAATATAAAAATTGTCGGAGAATTAGGCATAGTAATTCACCTCTTTTAGAAATTCTTTTTTATATTTTGGACCAATATCACAAGTTGTATTATTTTTGAAATAGATTAAATTAGATTTTGGCTCTAGTTTTGTAATATTATTAATATTAACAATAAAAGATTTATGGCATCTAATAAAATTTTCAGGCAATTCTGATTTTAATTTGTTAAAAGAGCTATATGTTTCGTAATTATCATTAGCTGTATGAAATATAACTTTCATTCCATTTCGTTTGATATATTGTATCTCATTTTGATCAATCAAAGTATTTCGATTATCTAACTTAATAAATTTTTTTGTGATTGAGTTTTTCTTTATATCTTCAAATAATCTTATAATAGTTTGTTCAATTCGTTCACAAGTAAAAGGCTTACATATAAAATCAAAAGTTTTATAGTTATATGCAATAAAAACAAATTCACTATGAGCAGTTATAAAAATGATATAACAGTCATTATTTGTAGATCTTATGTATTTTGCAATATCAAGTCCATTTAAAGTGGAGTTTAAATTAATGTCTAAAACTAAAACATCTATAGGGTGCTTTTGTATGTATAGGAGTAATTCGTTGGGATTGGTTGTTTTGAAGGTAATTTGAGCTTCAAAATCATGTTTCATAAAAATAGATTCTAATATATGTGATAATTTATTGAGGGTATCAATATTATCATCACATAATAAAAAGTTTAACATTTATTTTTCACCTCTTTAATATTTTTTGGAAAAATTATACATTATAAAAAATAAACAATTTTTCCATGTATAAAGTATATAATAAAACAAAAATCAAAATTTGTCAATATATGTTCCACATTGAATTACAAGACTTGTACCACTTATGGATTATGTTTTTGAATACATTAAATTGATATGAAATAAATATGCTAAAAATTTACAAAAATTGACAAAAAAATAAGGACATGCATATAAAAAATTAAAAATATATGTAATAAATTATCCAAATTATCAATAGAATTATAAAAAATAAATAGAAAAGGAAATATGATTATGAATATAATAAAAAAAATAAATGATACAGGGAAAATAATAGTTGCTATATGTATCATTTTAAGTATAATTACATTAACAGTTATAATTACGCCAGGAAACACAAAAGAAACAGTAGCAACAACAAGTACACTTAGTAATGAAAAAATAGGCTGGGGGATAAAAAGAAATGATAATAATATGCAACCAGATCTTGGTAGTAAAAATAAATTGTTAATAGAAAAATATAATGGAATAGCAATGGGAAAAGAAGATAGTAAAAACATATATTTAACATTTGATTTAGGATATGAGGCAGGATATACTAACACAATTTTAGATGCGTTAAAGGAAAGAGGAGTTAAAGGTACATTCTTTATTACAGCACATTATCTAAATACAGCACCTGAAATAGTAGAAAGAATGATAAGAGAAGGACATATTGTAGGAAATCATATTCCATATACACTAATGACTAATTTAAAAATATGATGAAAGCTAGATGTACTTTACGATCAAAAAATAATTTTTTGTTACCAGTTAAACCTTCAATACATACTTTTATGGCTGATTGGTAACATTTTTTACATTTTAATTTGCTTTTTAGTTAAAAAGATGGTAATTTTTAGTAAATTATGATATACTAAAATTATGTTTTAAGGAGAGTGATAAAAATGATGCATACATTATGTAAATATGCAGATGAAACAGAATTAGTTATATCAGATATTATTACTAGAGATAATGGAGATGAAGTTATAAGAGTTGTTTTTGAAAGACCAACAGAACATGGATTTGATACATTGATATTTGAGTTACCAAGTTATAAAATTGTAGAAAAAGATGGACAATACACAGAAGAAGAAATAGAATTATTTAAAAAAGTAGTAGAACAAGGAGCAGCACACTTCTTTGAAATTGCAAGAGAAGGAGGGCTTGAAAGTGCCTAATATATTTGAAACAATGCGGATATAGTGTATACTTTTGGTCTAATGAAAATAATGAACCAATTCATATACACATATCAAAAGGAAAACCAGTTGGAAATTCAACGAAGATATGGCTTACAAAAGGTGGAGGGAGTATAATTGCTAATAACAGAAGTAATATACCTATAAACGATTTAAAGAAGATACAAAAGCTAATAAATGATAATTACTTTCTTATTTTAGAAAAATGGAAGATTTATTTTGAAGGACAAGAAATTAAATTTTATTGTTAATTTAAAATATTTGACATGCAAATTTTTGTATGGTAAAATATTTTTAGTAAGACCTAGGTAAGGTAGCTAAACGCTAAGCGTATGTAAAGTACGTTGCCACCTAGGCATTTTTTATAAAAAAAGATTAGATGAATAATCATTTTGTAAAATAGCTAAAGAGTAAAAATCTTTGGTTATTTTTTTGGTGCTTACCTCATAGTATTAAATAAAAAATGGAGGCAAGCATATGGAAAATCGAAATAGTAAAGTAGAAATTACTTATGGAAATGAAAGTTTAAAAGAAATTTATAAGGAGATACTACAGCAAGAATTTGTTAAATTGTTAAATAAAGAAAATAGAAAGGTGTAAAAAATGGTAAGACAATACAATGTTGCTAAATATATGAGACTTTCAAGAGATGATGGAGATGATAGGGAAAGTGAAAGTATAGAAAATCAAAGAGATATTATTGATAATTATATAAATGAACATGAAGATTTAAAAGAAATTAAAGAATATTCTGATGACGGATTTACTGGAACAAATTTTAATAGACCAGGTTTTAAAGAAATGTTAAAAGATATTGAAGAAGGAAAAATAAATTGCATAATAACCAAAGATTTATCACGATTTGGGAGAGATCACATAGATACAGGTTATTATTTAGAAAGATATTTTCCGTCAAATGGTATAAGGTATATTGCTATACGGAGATAATGTAGATACTTTAAGACCAGATGGACTTCAGTTTTTAACATTTAAGCTAAGCTTTAATGACTACTATGCACAAGACATATCCAATAAAATAAAAAGTGTTAAACAAAGAAAAATTGAAAAGGGAGAATTTCAAGGGGGAATAGCACCATATGGTTATAAAAAAGATACAAATATAAAAAATCATCTAATAATTGACGAATATGCAGCAGAAGTTATAAGAGAAATATTTAATATGTATGTAAATAAAGAAATGCCTCCACAAAAAATAGCAGATGAATTAAACAAAAGAGAAATATTAGCACCAGCTGTATATTTAAAAATACCAACTTTTATGAAGAGAAAAAGCAGTAATTCAGATGGAAAATATTTATGGTATAGAACTCAAATAGGAAAAATATTAAAAAATGAAGTATATATTGGAAATGTAGTAGGTAGAAAATTTCAAAAAGTAAGTCATAAAATTACAAAAGTTAGAACAACAAATCCAGAAGAATATATTATAGTAGAAAATATGCATGAGCCAATTATAGATATTGACACATGGAATAAAGCACAAGAAAAAATAAAAAATAAACATGCTATAAGAAATAGAAAATTTGATCATCCTCTTAAAGGTTTAGTATTTTGTAAAGAATGCAGACGGAATTGCAACATTAAGAACTAGGATAGAAGAAAGAAAATCAGGAGAGGAATGGAGAATAGATTATTTTATATGTTCTAATAAAAATAGCAACAGGGGAAATTGTAATAATAAGCAAATTCGAGCAGATTTTGTTGAAGAACAAATAAAAAAAGAGTTAAGAAAAGAAACAGAAAAAATTACATACTCAAAAGGGGAATTAAAAAACATTTTTAAAAATTCCAAAATAAAAGCAAAAGAAGAATTAAATAAATTAGAAAAAAAGTTAAAAACAAGTAAAAAAGAATTAGAACAAATTAACAGTGCTATAGAAGAAATATATCAAGATAAAGTAAATAAAGTAATTAGAGAAGATGACTTTGAAAAATTTTATTCAAAAAAAATTGAAGAAAGGGCGAAACTCTTAAATAAAATAAAAAATCTTGAAAACGAAATAAAAACACAAAAAGAAGAGATAAATAAAGTGGATATAGATCAAATTTTAGAACAAACAAATGAAATATTAAGTTTAAGAAATATAACAAAAGAAGTATATAAAAAGCTGGTAGAAAAAATAGAGTTTGACAATGAAAAAAATATATACATAAAATTTAGATTTTCAAAATAAATAACTAATTTCTTTAAATTTAGTAATTAGTTAAATTTTTAAATATTACTGGACTTATGGAAAATGAAATACATACAGTTAATCATAAAAGTATGCCAGATTTATCAGATGATGAAATAAAAGAAGAACTTATGACTCTAAATCAAGCTTTATATGAAAAATTTGGATATGAAATGAAATATATGAGACCACCTAAGGGAGAGTTTAGTGAGAGAACATTAAGTATTACAGATACATTAGGATTTAGGACAGTTATGTGGAGCTTTGCTTATGTAGATTGGGAGGAAGATAATCAGCCGTCAGCAAGTGATGCAATTTCTAAAATATACTCAAATCTTCATAATGGAGAGGTAATGTTACTTCATGCAACTTCTAAAACTAATTCAGAAATTATGGGAGAAATAATAGATGGAATAATAGAGAGAGGGTATGTATTTAAAAGCCTAGATGAATTTAATTAGGAGTATAGTGTATGAAAAAGAGAAAAAAAATAAATGACATTTTGGAAATACCAAAAGAAGTATATTCTAATATTCCAAATCTTATTATAACAGGGTTTGAAGAAATGGTTATAGAAAATTACAAAGGAATTTTAGAATATGAAGACTATTATATAAAAGTAAATACTTACATAGGAATTGTAAACATTCATGGAATAAACTTAAAATTAGAAAAGATGACAGAAGATAATATTAAAATTATAGGTAAAATTGAAAATATTGAAATAGAAAGAGTAGAAGATGATTAAAAATTAGGAAAGGAGTGTATGAGTAAAAGACTCATATAAAACTATATGTACATAAAAGTATTGCTAAGTTTGCTTTTGGGGTATGTAAGAATAGAAGTTGAAGGATATTATGTAGAAAGATTTATAAATATATGTACAAATAGAAAAATTTTGATGTGGAATCTAAAGAGAGAAAAAGGAGTCAAATTATATTTAAATATTGGAGTGAGTGATTTTAAATCACTCACACAAATAGCTAGTAAAACAAAATGTAAAGTTAAAATTTTGAAGAAAAGAGGGATTCCATTTGTTCTAAACAGATATAAAAAAAGAAAAATTTTTGTTATATTTTTGATACTTATGTTATTTAGTGTGTACTTAAGTTCAAAATATGTGTGGAATATAGAAGTATCTGTAGAAGATAATTTAGTTGTTGAAAATATTTTGGATGATTTAACAGAAGCGGGATTAAGTAAAGGAAAATTAAAAAGCAATATAGATCCAGATCAAATTATAAATGAAATTTTGCTAAAAAGAGATGACATAGCATGGATCGGATTAGATATGGAGGGCACAAATGTAAAAGTAAATATTGTAAAGGCTGCCGATTCTCCAGAAATAATAAGTAATTCTGATTATTGTAATATAATAGCTTCAAAATCAGGAATAATAAGTAAAATTACAGCACAAAATGGAACAGCATTAGTAAAACCTGGAGATGAAGTACAAGAAGGAGATATTTTAATTGCAGGATATATGGATGGAAAATATACGGACAGGAGATATGTTCATAGTTTAGGAGAAGTTGAAGCGAAAATCTATTATAAAGAATCTATGTGTATAAGATTTAACGAAGAGTACTATGATGAAACAGGTAAAACGGAAAACAAGTATGAAATTAATTTTAATAATCATAAAGTAAAATTATATAAAAAACCATCCAATTTTGAATTTTGTGAAACGCAAATTGAAGAAAAAAAATTAAAAGTTTTTAAAAATTTTTATTTGCCAATATCAATTACACAAATAACAAACAAAGAACAAATAAAAAAACAAAAAAATTATACATTAGATGAGGCTATTACAGTTGGAGTAGAAACTTTAAGTGAAAAAATAGAAGGACAGATAGAAAATAAACAAAATATAAAAAACAAAAAAGTAGAAACAGAAGAGGGAGAAAATTTAGTAATAGTAACAGTAACATATGAAGTACTCGAGAATATAGAAAAATACGAAAAAGTCGAATTTTAAAAATATTTTTTTGAAAAAATAGTAATTTCTTATTGCTATTTTTTTTTCTTTGTTATAAAATAAAAAAAGAAAATACTAAATAAGTTTTATGATTAAACAACAGAAAAATAAAATGGAAAGGGAGATGCACATGGAAGAGACAAGTTTAAAAGTTACGGGAGCTAATAAATCATTTTTGAATAAACTTACTAGGACACTTTCTAAAATTTGGTTGCCAACAAAAGTAAGTATTAATGGAATGTTTATAACTGTAAAAAGAAATTCCATGCTTAAAGCCTTTGAAAATTATATTAATGAAGAAGACGACAAAGAAACGTATGAGAAAAAATATGAAACTGCATATGAAATGTATTTAGAAGTACTTGACAAATATATTATGAACTCAATATATCAAAAGGTTAGGAATGATACAGCTAATGATTTTGAAAAAAATGCTTTATCAAAATATTATTCTGTAGTTAGTTTAAAAGAAAGTGAATATGTAGAATATAAATTTAGAAAACAAGCATTTTTAATAGACTTAGACTATGAAACAGTTAAAAACTCAGGAAAAGAGAAAACAATAGAAAAATTTAATGAATTTTATATCCAAAAAATGGATTGGATATATAAAGGAATTTTAAAAAATTATTCTATTAAATTAGCTAATACTACACAAATTTATGATTCAAATAAAGAATGGGTTTACTTAAGAATTTTGGATACAGTAAGAGATTATGTAGAAAATATTTTTACTCTAAAATTAAAAGAAGATGAAAAAGCAGAAGAACCAAAATATCAAGACTTAAGAAGAGAATATGAAAATTATGAAAATTTTGAAGTGGGAAAATTAGATCAAAGAGATAATATAGAAAAGAATATGTTACTACTTGGATTAAGTAGAAAATTATTTACTCATAGTTTACCTCTTACTGTCGCTGAACAATGCTATATGAAGCTAATAAAAGATGCTAGATGTTTAGTACAAGATACCAAAATTGCAATTAAAAGAGAAAAAGCTTATAATATGCTAATTAATTTAATAGAAGATTATAATATAAAATTGTTATCAACTAAGGTATATTGGGAAAGTACAGAAGAAAGAGAAAAATTTAAGCAATTTTGGAATAAATATAAAGAGATTAGTAAATTAAAAGATGTAGATTTTATAGAATATGTTAAACAAAAAGAAATATTATTTATTAAAGATGATATTAAAAAAGTCAAAAATGAAAAATACGATTATACAAAACTTATAAGATATTACAAAAGAAAACTAATAGATTATGGAGCAATGCGTGAAATAAGAAAATGTAAAACTTTAAAAAGTATTTATAAAAAAGAAAATGTAGAGGCATAAATAGTGTATAAAATAGAATATTTAAACATAAAAGAAAATAAAGAATATGAAAATATAATTGAAAAAGTATTGAAAAAATGCTTTGAAATAGAGGGGCTATCTTATGAGAAGTTATTAGTAAGTATTGTCCTTACAGATCCTGAGAATATACAAAAATTAAATAAAAAATATAGACAGATTGATAAGCCAACAGATGTTTTATCATTTCCAATGTTTGAAAAAGAGGAAATTGAAACAGTAATAAAAAGTAATTCTTTAGAGCATGAGGATATTTTAGGAGATATGGTTATATCTATAAGTCAAGTAGAAAAACAGGCTGAAGAATATGGGCATAGTTTTGAAAGAGAACTAAGTTATATGATAGTACACAGCTTTTATCATCTTTTAGGATATGATCATATTGAAGAAAATGATAAAAAACAAATGAGAGAAAAAGAAGAAAATGTTTTAGAACTAATGGGTATTAAAAGGTGAGAGTTTAAGTACTAACTAGACTTAAGCCATATATTATAAAATAAAGTAGTTTACAAATTATCTTTGCAAACTACTTTATTTAGATATACTTAAATTAGCTCTCTTTCAATGAAATTAATAATATAATCTATATTTTTTTCTTCATAGCAAGGTTTTTTATTTTTCACGATTATACTACCAATTAATTTCAATTCTTCTGATTTTAACTTTTCTAGTTTGTGAAGTCTACTGTCTGAAATGAAAACATCTGAAAGATTTTTATAATATGTAGAACTATCAAAGCCAACAAGGCATAATCCATGTTTATATCTTTGCTTTAATTTATCTGCTATTTGCACTCCTTCTGGATCTAAATCTCCAGAATAATATATTGTAAAACCTGCTTTAAGTAACAAATCTAAGAGCATAATACCTGCTAATTTAACTTGCCCATAAGTACACACCAAAGGAAAATCTTTAACTTTACACACCTGTGCAATCTGCATAAAAACAGCTGGATTTTCTGTTACAAATACAGACTTATACTTATTATCATTTTTAATAGAAGAAATATTAGCTAAATTGTATAATGTTAAAAAAACTGGTTCATTATATTTTGCAAAGCCATCTAATCCTAAATGTTTTTGCTTTACACTAAAATTATCATTTTTTATAAAAGCCTCTATATTTTTGCACAAAACCATATTCGAAACATCATCAACTAATAAATTATTATCATAATAGAGTTCAGATAACTCTTCGCTATTTTTAGGATATTCTCTATTATTGGTATAACAAAGGAGTAAAATAAAAATTCTCCCACAAACATTCTTTTTATCAAATCCATGTGGGTTTGATAAAATATTACTTGCAAAAACTGGTATTCTAGTAATTTCTTTTGGAAGCCTATTTATTCCCATACACGCATTTAAAATGTTTTGTTTTAAAGTTTGTTTATCTTCTGCTCTTTTTTCTTTATTATAATACTTTTTGATAGAGTGATATAGTGAATCATAATTTTCAAAGCTTTTCTTTAAATAATAAAAAATATACGTATTTTCATTTCGTTTTAAAATTTCATTAGTGAATTTATTAAAATTATCTTTGTAATTTTTTATATTTTGTTTTTTTGTAATAATTTCACCTCTAAAATATCCTTTAACTAAATCATTTAAGTTTATTCCTTCAAATCTAGTATTTTGCAATATTTCTTGTAATTTATTTAAGTTTATTGTTATACTTAAATTTTTAGAAAAGTCTTTTTTCATTAATCCAGATAAAGCTTGTTTTTCTATTTCCGTAGGATTATTTATTATAATATTTCCTTTTACTTCGCCATAACTTACATATTTATTTTTCATACTTTTAAACAATCTATCATATCCTACATTTTTCTTAAAATATTCTATTGCTTCATATAAAATCTCCATAATACTTTAATAATTACTAATTTCACCTACACTTTTATTAGATACTAATTCTCTCTTTGTTCCATTCCAATGGTATCTTATTACTGAAACTACTTTGGTATTTACATCACTTATCAATTCACATATTGCTAAGTCAGGTACGGTTTCATATTCTCCCCACAACACTTGAGAATTTATAATATATTCTAATTCTAAATTGGTTAAAATTCTAAACATATCTTTTATATTATTATCGTCAACACCAGCAAAAGCCTCATCTAAAGATATTATTCTTAAGCAATCTTTTCTTGCACTTTGATATCTTGCACAAACTGCTGCAAATAGTGGTATATACATAGCCATAGCTTTTTCTCCACCACTTAGTTTAAAAAAAGCATTATTTGTTAATTCTTTTGATTGTTCACCAACTTTCTTATACATAAATTGGAATTCAAACCATTTTCTATAATCTAAAGTTTCTTTTATTATGTTATAAAATGACACAACTGCTCCTTTTTCTTTAAATTCTTGTTCTGCTATCTTAAATTTTGTTCTAAAATGTGTTGCAACTCTTGTTATATCTTCTGGCTTTAATAAACCTGGATCTGAATTTAATATTTCAACAATTTCCCTTGTATCTATTTCTTCATCACAAGTTGCAGGTTTCGGTTTCCAATTTAAACTAAATGATAAACCACTAGAGGTATTTAAACTTTTCATAAGTTTATTCATAGACTCTATCCAACTTTTGGCAAAATAAATTCTTTCTCTTATTTTTCTTCCAACTGCTCCTATTAATATTTCTTCAAATAAGTTTCTATCTTCATCTGCTACTAGGTTCTGAGTTTCTTCTATGGTTTCATCTATATATTGCTGTAAAGATTTTAAGTCTACTTTTTTCCCATTTACAAAACAACTTATATCACTTCTAGTACGAGTTTTTTCTACCTCAGTAATTTCATTGTCTTCTTCATTTTCTATCTCTTTTATAAAAATTTGTCCTATTGCTAAATTATAGTCTAATAGTTTTTCGTAATTATCTTTATATTTTTCAATTAATACCCCATAATAGCTATTAATATCTTTAGACTCCCTATCAAAATATTGATAGTCTGAAATAACTTTATGTGCAACATCTTGTATATTTTCATAATTTCCAATGACATATTTTAAGCTTAACTCTTGTTCAAAAATATCTCTTGCGATATTTTGCTGTTTTTCCAAACTATTTACTTTTTCTGCTTTTGTTAACTCCTCTTTTTTTAACTGTTCTAATAGTGATACTTGTTTTCCACCATTTTCAATTAACTTCTCTTTTTCCTTAGGTAATTTATCTAATTTATCTAGCAATTCTTCCATTTGCTTTTCTAGTTCTTCTACGCCCTCACTCATTTGTTTTATTGCTTCTATTTTACCTTTTAATGTTTTTTGTTTTATAATCAATTTTCCTTTTTCATATAAAATATTATCTAAATCATATTTTAATGTTTCTATTGTTTCTTGTAATGCAGCTAATCTATTTTGTTCATTTATCATGTTATTATGATATTTTTCCATCTCAAATACATATTCTTTTAAGTCATTTGCTTTATCTAAATTTTCTTGATATATTTCCACATCAAGTTTGAATCTCAACCCTTTTGTTAAATTTAAAGTTTCTTCTTTGGCTTGTTTTAAAATTTCTAATTTTTCTGATAATATGTTTTCTAATCTTATAATATTTTCCTTAATTGCTACAGTTTTAGTTATATTAACTTTTAATGCTTTATATTTTTCTTCTAAACTATCTTTTTTAGGAAAATTATTATATTCTTCTTGTAATGTTTCTAATTGTTGTTGTAATTTTTCTAAATCTCCTTCAATTTCTTTTTTACTATTAATTAAACTATTTATTTGCTCTTCAATTTCTTGAATTTTCTTTTCTTTAAATTGCCTTCTTGTTTCTGTTCCAATAAATTTTGCTTTTTCTTCTTTGTCAGATAAACCTTCCAATATACCTATTTTGTATTCTCCTTTTTCATTTATATATGTACTTGCTTGTTTATCTTCTAACATTACACTTTTTAGTACAGATATTACTGTTTCTTGTTTTATTTGTACATCTTGTGGAAGTTTTACGTCAAATATGTGTGTTAAATCATGTTTAAATTCTACTGGATTTTCATATAAATATTTATCCACAAAATCAGGATCTTGTTTCTTTATTTCTTCTCTAAACTCTTTAGGAATAATTAATGCATCTAAAATTCCCATATCTAATAAGGCTGATTCTATTCTGTTTTTTTGGTCTTCTTTAATTTCCTTTTTAAAATCAATACATTTATATAATTCTATATATGGAATATTTTTTTGTTTTAATTTTTCTCTATTTTGTTTTACTTTCTCTGTTCTTACAGGTTCAGGTTCCCTTTTATTTTTCCAGTCATCTAATTCATGTTTTAATTCTTGTTCTTCCTCTTCTAATTGTTTTATTTTTGAATTTAATATTGCTTTTTCATCTGTTATTTTTTGATTTATTTTAGAATATGGTTTATACAAACTTAATATTACATCATCAAACTCTACATTTTCTCCATAATTTTGCACCTTTTGAATTATTTGTCCCATTTGTTCATTTTCTAATTTTAATATTTCATTAGAATTTTCCCATTTATACATTTCTTCTGTAAAATTGTCTTTTGCTTCTTCTAATTCTTGTCTACTTTTATCTGTTAAAGAATCTTGCTTTGCTTTTTCATTTTTTTCTTTATCTAAATTCTTTAAAGACTCCTCATACTCGTTATTTACTATTTTTTCTTTTTCTAAAGCTTTTTTCCCTTTTTCAATTTTTTGACAAAATCTTTTTATATCTTCTTTAAAATATTTATAATCATATTTCTCTTCAATCTTTATTTCATCTTTCTTAAAGAAAAACTCATCATAATCTATCTGTTTAGCTATTTCTTCCATATTATTTTCTACATGCTTAAAATTATCTTTTTCTGTTTCGTAATTTTCCTGTGTTTGTTTTTCTCCTTCTTCTTTTTGTATAATTACTCTTTTTTTGTCATCTTCCATTTTTTCCTTTTTTGTTATTTCATCATTTATTTCGTCTAATTGTTTTTGTAAATCTGCTTGTTCTTGTTTTTGTTTCCACAATTCATTTGAACTTAGTTCTCTTTTTTTATACTCATATACTTCTATTTCTTTTTCTATTTCTTGCTTTCTTTCTTCATTTTCTTCATGTGCTTTTTGTGTGTCTTTTATCTTTTTTTCTAATTCAGTAGCTTCTCTTAGTACTCTTTTATAAAGTGTATTTTTTTCATTATATTTTTTTGCCTTATCAAATAAAACGTGTTTATTATAATTATCATATGGTGTGATTATTTGTTTTAAAGCTTTTTTGCTTTCATTTAACATCTCTAATTGCTCTTTTGTTTTATTCATATTTTCTATTGATTCTGATACTGCTTTTAAATCTTCATCTGAAAGTCCTCTTAAGCTATTAGACATAATTTCTGTTATAATTGATGGCTTAAATCCATCTTTTGAAAGTTTTGGTGTTCTTATTTCTATTAAAAGTTTTATAAATTCTTGATATTCTGACAATGTTTCAAACCCAAATATATTTTCATTTACAAGCATAGCATATTCTTTTTGGTTATCTACAACTTGTCCACCTTCTCCTATTCTATTTTTTAGTTCCTGTTTTGAAAGTGGTATTTTATTTGTTGGATCTTTATACAAAAATATATCTTTTCCTACTCTTCTTCCATCTTTTATTATGAAACCCCAAAATTTAACACCACTATTTTTCTTTGCATTTAATCCCATTCCGATTGTGATATAATTTCTTGTTTCTTTTTTTAAAAGCTCCATATAAAGATAACTTGTATTTTCTTCTTTTATTTGTTCGCCATATCCTAAAATATAGTCTTCGATTTTTCTAGCTTTTGTATTAAACGGATCTAATCTTTCTGGTGATTTGTTTCCATCTAATAATAAAGGTATAAAACTTTGCATTGTTACACTTTTTCCTGAACCATTGGTACCTCTTAAAATAAGCCTTCCACTTGCAAATTCAAATTCTTCTTCATCATACCACCAATAATTTAATAAACCTATCTTTTTTATTTCCCATCTATTTTTTTCACTTGCTTCAAATATTTTTTCCATTCATTTCTCCTTTTTTGCTACTAATACTTTTACTCTACTTCAAATTCTTTTGGATATTTTCCTATAATTTTAAAACATATTGGCATAATCACATATTCATTTGTTTCTTTTTTAATTCTAATCATATCAAATTCTTTCATGTAATCTATTATTTGATTCATTAGTTTTTCTTCTTCTAGCTCTCTAAATTCTTTACTAAACCCTTTTTGGTATTTTTCTTTTACTTCTTTTATTAACCTTGACATTTGGACATAAGACAGATATATAAGATCATTTACATCTGGTTTATATTCATTATTGTCTAATTTTTCTCTAATTTCTCTATTTACAAACAGTACTACATCTGATATTCCTCTATTCGATGGAAATGTATCTTTAAAATTTTTCTCTTCTGTAAGCAAAATATATGCTCCATTTTTATGAACTTCTAAACTAGAGTCTAACATTTTGTCTACGTCTTGATTTATTACTCCTCTATAGTTTTTTATATAATTATAATCTTGGTCGTCTGTATTTTCTTTGTAAACTACATTTTCTGTAAATAATCTCCTATAAATTCTTTGCCTTCTTTCTGTACCTTTATCTTGGTCTAATCCCAACTGTTCTTTTTCATAAATATCAGTATATAAGTTACAATCCATTATATTACTAGAAAAGTTTCGCATAAAGTATTTTGACACTCCTGTTACTTCGTACAATATATCATTTTCTACACTTTCTGCAAATTTATTTTCATCTCCATCATACAATTTTATAAAGCCCATTTCTTTTATAAATTTTAGAACTTTTACTAAAGATTTTCTCTGTGAATATATTGTAAAATCTATTTTTAGGTCATTTAAATCTATTTCTGTAACTATATTTTGAATATAATCAAGTAAACCAGACAATATAAATTGCTCTGATTTTGTTCGTTCTTCAAGAAAAATCAATATCATACATAAAAACATATACTCTAATTTTGTTTCAAATTGTTGTATTCCCATAAATGCTTTAGGTATTCCAGGTATTTTTTCCATTTTTATTAAATATGGATTTACTATTAATTTATAGCCTAGTTTGTTTTTTATAAAATTTTGAGTATCTTCAGTTAAATCTTGTTTAATATTATTATACTCTTCTTCATCTATCTCTTTTACGAACCAATAATTTTCTAATAGCTTTTCAAATGTTGTCAAAAATATTTTCCTCCTTTTTTAATCTTCTATAAATTCTAATATAAATGCAGGCATTTCAAGATTACCATCCTCACATTTTAAAATACACTTTTCTTTATTTTTTGGATATATTAATTTTATTTTATTACCGTTTTCTATTGTAATTTGATTTGTTTTTGCTTGGTTAGCTTTACTTATCCATTTTAATATTGTTTTTCTAAATGTGCTTTTTACTTGAGGTAATGTTTTTATGTCTATTTTTCCATTTTGTATATATTTTGTGATTTCTTTTTGTTCCTCTTCTAGCTGTTTTAAGTATTTTTCTATATATTCCTCTTTTTCCTGTGTTCTATCTTGTATTGAAACTCTCGACATTTTTTCTTTATAATCTCTAATTCTAGGTTTTACTTCATATTCATTTGATGTTTCATCTAATATGCTACTATTTATACTATCTGTTTGTCTAGCATAGTTTCCCTTTATATGCCTTGTATTAAACATTCCAAATACTAAACTAGATAATTTGTGTGCTTCTTCTATATCTTCTGTTTTACAAAACATTTCACATATTTTCTTGTATTCAGCTTTTTTACTGCTTACATTTCCTTTTGATTCAGCAATTTGATTTGCTATTCTTGTTATTTTTCTTATTATTTCTGTTGTTTTTTCATTTATTTTTTCTACTTCACTGCTTTTGGTACTTGTTCCTATAAACCACTTTTTTATGTTTTGCCACTTTTCTAGATTTCTTTGTTTTATTTCCTCTTCATTGACTTGTTCTTCTAATTTATCTATTCTTACAATTTTCTTTTGTGATAAATATACTTTTTCTATTATTCTTTCTTCCGTCTGTTCTTCCATCTTTTTTAGTTTTTCTTCTATTATATATGAATTTTCTTGAAGTAATTTTATAAATTCTCTTAAGTATTTTACTAAATCATTTTTGTATAAAATAAATTGTTTTGATTTTGCCACTTCTTCCATTTTCACCGTATAAAATGTTTTAATATAATCTTGGTAATCTTGATTTAATCTTTTAAAATCATTATTTAAATTTTCCCACCAACTGTAGACGTCATCTTCGCTTTCTAAACTTATTTTATAAGCATTTTCAATAGACTCTTTAATTCTTTCTATTAACTTAGGCTCAAGAGATGATCCCTCTATATGTAAGTTTTCTAATTTTATAACTAGTCTTTCAATCTCTACTGCATATTCAGATAATTGATACCTAAATTTTCTGTGTTTAAATTCTTCAACTGTTGTTACATTATTAGTATCTTGCAATGCCGTTAAATTTCCCCAATTTACTAATGCTTCTAAATCACTTTCACATTGCTCTACTGTGTAATCTTCAAAATTTGTCTTTCCTTGTACTGCATTCCAAACATCTTCTTTATATAACATATAATTGATTTTTTCGTATTGCTCATAGAAATATCTGAGTATTGGTCTGTATCTTTTTACATTTTCGGCTGTTAAATAGGATGTTTCTGTGATTTTTTTTGATAGTTTTTCATTTATTTCCATAACTTTCATTTATTTCCTTTTAAATTAAAAATAGCAAACAAGTATTTTATATACTTGTTTGCTATTCTATCATATTTTTGTTTGTAAGTCTATATCTTTATGTAAAAATTATTTTTAGTGCAAGACTAAATGTTACAATTCACAGCCTCCAAATATTTCAAAATATCAGTAATGAACTATCTTTGACTTTTTAAGTGATTTTTGTTATAATCATTTATAGAGTTTTATTTAATTTTGGAAGGAGACATTTCAATATGAAAAAATTACCAAAAGGGATTAGCAATTACGAGGAATTAATTGAAGGAAACTATTACTATGTTGATAAAACGAAATTTTTAGAAAAATTAGAGAGTTTAGCTGATAAAAGACTAATGTTCTTAAGACCAAGAAGGTTTGGAAAAACATTATTTACAAGTGTATTAGAAAATTATTACGATATAAACAAAAAAGATAAATTTGA
>CAZUHD010000019.1:0-23281 GCA_964620415.1 uncultured Clostridium sp. | reverse complement strand
CCATTTTAGCACTCCTTTCTTGGTTTCATTTTTTACTTGTATCATTTTGGGCAAAACCATCCTATATAAAATACGAGTGGTATTTTATATATTTTAAGTTTCGGTATTTTTTTATGTAATTGTCTATAACTATCTCTGTCTTTCCAAAATTCACTACACGCAAGTTTATCAATATTATTTCCATTTTTATCTTTCTTGTGAACAACAGGCAAAAAAATTAAGTGCAAATGTGGAGTTTCCTCGTCTAAATGCACTTTTGCAGACATTATATATTGTTCGCCTAGATTTTTATATTCAGCTACAAATTTATATGCCGTTTCAAAATATCTTTTCGTTTCTTCTTCGCCTATTCTTTCAAAGAATTGTTTATCCGAAGTAATAATGTATTCACAAGCAATATTGCTAACCGTTTTTATCTGACCTTTTAAGTTATATCTTTTCATCATCATATCAAATTCTTTATCATATCTATACTTTGGACTTTTTAATGAATAATTCAAATATGATTTTTCTTTATCTATATTCTCATTTGAATAATTTTTATTCCTTCTTTCGTTATGTCTGTATATCCCTTTTAAGTTTTCTCTTTTGTATTTTGTGTTTCTAATTATTGCAAAACTCATTTTAACACAACCTCCTTCTAAATTCTATTAGCCGATTTCTTCGGCTCTCATAATAGGTGGATAGCCTGGCTATCGTAAGCAGTAATACAAGCAAAAATAAATGGTAGCTATTAGGTGCTACTTAAACAAAATAACTACCTTTGCTACCATTGTATTTTTACATTGTATTGTAACACACTACAACACTTTTTTAGCCTAATGGCAAAAAGTGTTAGTGTGGCAGGGTAAACCCTACAACCCAAAATCAAAATTGCTATTCGCACTTTTGATTTTTCATAACAAATGAACTTGTCATTTGTTATGCTTTTCAATAAAATTGCTTTTCACAATTTATTGAAAATAAGAGCAAGAAAAACATTTTCAATTTTTTCTTACTCTTTTTGAAACCTACTCGGTTTCAAATTTGCAAAATAAAAGCATAGGTTTTACTTTTAATAAAACCTACACTTTATATTTTGTCTTTCAGCAATTATTATTCATTGTACCCTTTTATATAAATAATACATATTTTTCTATTTTATTAATTCATATAACTGTTCGGCAATTTCTTTTATAGTATAATCTGATGTTTTTAGACTTAATATATCTGCTAGCATTGGACTATTTTTAGACACTTCCTCTTTTGATATATTATGCCATATTGGTAGTATCTTGCAATTACCTTCTGAATACTTTGAGAACAATCCATTTAATTCTTTTTCTGTCCAAAACTTGTTAAAGTATGTACTTGTTAATATAACTATTCCATATTTTGAATTAGCTAGCCCACTATCTATTGATTTTCTTAGACTATCTCCAACCTTTAAAGTAAACTTATCATACCATACATTAGCACCTAATTTTTCTAATTCTTTTGCTAATGGTTCTGCAACTTCGTCTTTATCCTCGCTAGCATGTGAAATAAAAAAGTCATATTCCTCTTCCGTTTCAATTTCTTCATTTATAGGTTGTACTCTAATTGTTTGTTGTTGCTCTAAATTCTTTTGGTTCTGCATTATTTGTTTTTGCACTTTTTCTTGTTCCTTATTCCATTGTATTTGTTTTAATGCATATTTTTTCTGTTTATCACCTAGTTTTTTATTGATGTCTGCCTGCTTAGATTTTGATTTTACAATATCATTATTAAGTCTTTCTATTTGTCTCATTTTACTATTTAACATAGAAGCAGATGTGTTTTTAGTTATTGATCTATTAATTCTATTAATTTCATTCATCTTTTTAGATTCGTTTCTTTGCTCATCGGCTAAATTTTTAGTTAATTTACCTATTTCATTTGATAAATTTTTAATTTCATTTTGTATAGAACTTATTGGCATATCTATTCTCCTTTTTTTAATTTTATATATTTTATCACATTTTGTCAAAAAAATAAAGCCTTAAAATTTCACTTCCAAAGCTTTATTTTAAATTTTATTTAATTACCAATCCTAACTTCACAACTGGATTTTTCTCTGCTAGAAAAACTCTTTTAATTTCAATACTTTCTGGAATAATTTGTCCCAATTTCAAACCGTTCTTTTGTGTTACTTCCGTATGTACTGTACTTTTGCTAATACCAAACTTTTTAGCAGCTCCACGTACTGTATCTTTGGAATCTATAATATATCGTGCTAAATTACAAGCACGTTCTTCTATTGAAACATTTCTCATAATGTCAGCTCCTATCTTGAATACATTTTGATTAATTTTATTCAAAATAAGGGGGCAATAGAACTATGAAAGTGAATAAATAATAATTGAAATTTATTTTTTATTTCAATAATATTATAAAGTGGAATAGTTTTTTTTTGAACTCATCATTTATAAAATAAAATTTTCCATCTTCTATTACTATTTTTTCTCCTATGAAAATATGGGATCTAAGCTTTATAGACCCTACATTTTACTATAATTAACGTTTTTCCACCTGCCCATTTATATTTCGCAAGCATGGTTGCGACTCACATTTTAATTATAGCAGATATTAAATATCTACTACTATTATATTCATTAAAGGTTATTTTATTAACAAAAATCAATACATTTTATTCATTTTTTCTATTTTGCGATAATTTTTGTTACAGTTCAGGTGGAATAATTATTGATATAAAATGATTTTGTGGTTTTTGTCAAAAACAAGAAAAACAGGATATGAAATTATGAGATCAATAAAAAATAGTGTTAAAAGTAATAATGAACTTAGAACATATATCATAAAAAAAGAAAATGAAGGTAAATTGAAGGAAGTAGCTAGAATAGCAGGATTAAATAAATTTTTAAGAATGTATTACGGAAAAGTGAAGAAAAAATATAAAGAATTAAATATTTGACAAGCTTGTTAACATAACACAAAAAATAGACCTTTAAATATGTCTATTTGTCATGTGTAAAAGTTTTCGTAGTAGTAACTTTTATAAAAAACTATTGACTTTTGTTAGCAAGTTTTTAATTAAAATCCACAGAAATTTATTCTTTTTCACTATAAAATTCATCACTAATCTTTTTGTATTTTCCATTTATTACTTTATAAGTACCTTCTCCTTTATAATTATCAACAACAAAATCTATATCTTCAAAACTATAACTACTTTCTGTAATATCATCTAAAAAACAAATTCATCATCTTCATGAACTTCATATAAATGTCCCTCTTTTTTAGATCAAAATTCTGGCAATGTGGACGTTAGTTTTGGACAAAATTAAAATAGTCCAAAACTAAATTCTAGTTTCGAAAAGTGGAATTTAGTCTTGGAAAAATATAAATTATTTCGTTGCTTCGTTTAAAGAAATGGAGTATATAATGATAGATGAAGAAATAAAAATAATTACTGTAAAAATAAAAACTCTTATACTATTAAAAATTTATGTAATTCTAATTGTTATAATGAATGTAGGCATTGCAAAAAATGTAACAGTATTTGCTCTCAATATGAGTTAGATTTATGTGAAAAATTATTAAAGCCACCTTACGTTTGTAATGCTTGCAATAGCTATGCACAATGTAGAAAAATTAAATATGTATATATTGCAAGCAAAGCTCAAGAAAAGTATGAAACGTCCCTTGTTTCTAGTAGACAAGGAATTAATCTTTCTGAAAATGATCTTAAAAAACTAGATGAATTAATCTCTCCCTTAGTAAAGCAAGGTCAGTCCATTAAACTAATATATCAAAACCACAAAGAGGAAATTCCTTGCAAAATAAGTTCTTTATACAATTATATCGATGCTGGGTTATTATCTGTTAAAAATATTGATTTACCAAGAAAAGTCAAATACAAAGTTCGTAATAAAACTAATAAACCTAAAGTTAAAAAAGATTATAGTTATAGAGTTGGTAGAACTTATGAAGACTTTAAAAAGTTTTTAGAAGAAAATCCTGATATTAATGTTGTTGAAATGGATACAGTTGAAGGTGTCAAAGGTGGAAAAGTTTTACTAACTATAATATTTAGAAACTTTAATTTTATGATAGCTAGATTGCTTCCAGATAAGACAAGTATCTCTGTAAAAAAAGAACTTGATAATATAGAAAAAATTATTGGTACAGACTTATTTAAACGTATTTTTAAATGTATTTTAACTGATAATGGTGGTGAATTTCAAAGACCAGATGAACTTGAAACTAGTATAGATACTAGCAAAAGGTGCTGTATTTTCTATTGCGAAGCAAACCGCTCAGATCAAAAAGCTAAAGTTGAGTATATTAGATGTATTATTCCCAAAGGAGTTTCTATGGATGACTATGTACAAGAATAGTTTTTAAACTTCATTCTCCAACTATTTATACTTAGCTATTGGTCAGTGATTTCCATTCGTTCTTTTACGCATTTATTTGTCGCAAGTAAGTTTGCAAGTAACATCTGTTTACCTATGCATTTATATACCACAAATATGGCTAAAGGTTGACATTTGATTAGTTGTTTTCTTCTAAATATTTTTTAAAATCTTCTATAGTAATATCTTCATCATTCTCATATTTTTCTTTAGTATAATCTCCAGTTCCTACACCTAGCATTTGTAAAAATTGAACTAATTCTGCTGGACTTAAGTTTTCCTTTAATACAGCAAATCCCTTATCTTTAATTTTCTCTAACTCTCTTAAATTTGTTCCCATTTACATCACCTCCATAATAAACTCTATTGGATTAATAACTTTTATTTTTAAATCTTTTACTTTAGATGTAGCATTTATCAATATTTTATCGACTGTTATAAAATAATCTAAATTTCCATACTCTGTATATGCTATATGTAAAGCATCTTTTTCCTTTATATTATATTTTTTTAATTCTTCTGCTCTATCTATTATCTCATTTGTTGTATTTATATATTTTGATTTTAAAGAACTATAAACATCTAATATTTTGTTTTTCTTTGTAATATCCTTCATTTGACTTATTTCATAATCTAAAATTTTACTTTTATATATATCCAATTTATCCTTTTTATATAAATCTAAAATTACAATTATTGCTTGTGATTCAATATAATTTTTCTGATTTGTCAAATCATCGAATGGTCTATTATAACAACAATTATCTAAATATAATTTTAACATCAAAATACCCTCTCTTTTTATTATACTATATTTTTCTAAATTTATCTATATTTTCAAAAATTTTCTTTATTTTTCCAATAAATCTAACCAAATTTTCTTATCACACTCATCTCCATATCCGCCATCTCTCTTGATCTTTTATATCTTCTATCATTGACTTTTTTATTTTATCTGAAAGGATATCCATATTTTCTATAATAAATTCTGGTACAACACTTGTTATATATGTCCTTATGCCAAGTCCATATCTTAAAGCACTCGCTACTATTAAATCAAAATTATTTTTTGTATCTTTTATTTCCATATTTCTTCACATTCCTTAATATTAATTTTAACATATTATCTTTTTTGCTTTAATCAATTTTTTTATATTTTCCATCTATTACTTGATACTTTCCCTCGCCTTTATAATTATCTACTATAAAATCTATGTCTTCTATACTGAAATCTCTTTTTTCTGTAAGATCATTTAAAAATATATAACCATCATCTTCAAAAGCTTCATAAATATGCCCCTCTTTTTTGAATTCATTATTTTTGTTGTTTTCTTCTTCTATTAATTTTGATGATCTTTCACTTGCTAACTCTATAACTTGTTTCTTTAAATCTGACCTTACATTTATAGTTCCATCATCTTTATATTGAAAAATTATATCTTCATTTTGAAAATTATTTGGTATTTTTTCTATTGGTATATCCATATGTGTTATTTTACCATTTTCAAATTTATCTACATTATAAAATTGCCCATTTGCGGAGAACTGTTTTCGATATAAAGTTCCTTCTATTTTAGATAATTCTAAAATACTATCATGCTTTACTTAGTTTATCATAATAAGTAATATCAGCACCCCATCGTGACAAACCTATTATTGCAGCTACATTATCTTCCATAAAATTTTGATATTGCCAATAATTATTATATTTATTTTCTTTATTTAAATTTGTCCTATTTTGTCCTTTATCTTTTTCAA
Source organism: uncultured Clostridium sp. (assembly GCA_964620415.1). Taxonomy (GTDB): domain Bacteria; phylum Bacillota; class Clostridia; order TANB77; family CAG-508; genus CAG-269. Next base: position 17,147 of record CAZUHD010000019.1, on the reverse strand, counting down.
GACATTCATTTAATTCATTAATAAAATTATTTACAAAATCAGCTAATCTTTTGCTTTCAAGTAAATCCTTGTCAATATCTTTTAGACAAAAATCTTCTAAATTCATATATTATTCTACCTCTTTTTTAATATTGTTTGGGAAAAATTTAGAATCAATATTTAAGAACGAAAAATTTAATTGATTAAAATTTCATATTCTTATATTAACATATTTTTCCAATAATTACAATACATTTAGAAAAGATTTTCTGTATAAGCCAATATTATTGTGTTAATTTACTTTCTCCTGTAGAATAGTCTATAATTACGCCAGGTTGTACATTATAAACATACACATAAAAACATATGCTTTTACATTTGTCTTCTACCGATTCTGCTTCAATTGTTACACCTCTCTGCTAGATTATCAGCAAGAACTCCTGCTATAGCTTGTACTATTTGTTTCTCTGTATTTGGAGTTTATAAATGTAATATTTAAAAACTTTTTTAAAATTCTCACCTACTTTCTTTTCAATACTACTATTAAAATTCAAAAATATTGCTAAAATAAAAAATCAACACATTCAAATTTATATGCTTCTAAGCTTAGAATATTATTTTTGATAGCTCCAACTCTCGAACTTATGGAAGTTAAAAATATTAAAATTAGTTGTTAGAAGTAAAATTTTAAGCTAATAGGTAAGGAAGATTTCATTTTTTTATCTTGATATACTTTTATTTCCTATTGAAAAGTAGTTAAAGATGATGTATAATAAATATTATGACATGGGGGTGTAAAGGCTTTCGACATTATACTAGAAGGATAAATAGCGAGTAGTGGATGGTCGCTTTGGCCACTATAAAAAAGCGAAATAAAAATAAACGCTGATAATGATAGAGAATTAGCACTTGCTGCCTAGTTGCAGCAACGCCTTGTTTTATGTTCCTACGCATGAAATAAAGGTGTCATAATTGTAGGAAACGAATCTATCAAGTGCTTTGGAGATAGAGGGTATTTAAAAGCTATATTTAAATCAAGTACGTTTGCTTACTAGATTTAAATGAATAAAAACGGCAAACTGCACTCGGAGAAATTTATGTGGAAAGTATTTTGGACGTGGGTTCAATTCCCACCACCTCCACCAACAGAAAATTTGTTCGAACTTTTAGAACAGTTAGATACAAAATCAATCAGAATTAAATCTGGTTGATTTTTTTGTGTTTTTCAAAAAAATCTCCAAATGGAAGGAGAATTTTTTTATGGCTAAAATCATTAAGCAAGAACTACCATTTGAAGAAAATTTAAAGCAAAGGTTTGAATTTATATGTGAGTTTTCAAAGGTTATTTCTACTTTTGTAAATGGTAGTATTAGAAAAATTGAATGAAAACAATCAATTAACTCAAAAATTAGATATAGCAAAGTATTATGGAGAATTAAAAAGTGGAAATTATAGAATAGCAAAACCAGGCTATGATAATGGCTATATTGATATATATGCAAATGAATTTGAAATTAAATAGTTAATTACAAGTAATAAAATGGTAAGTGTAAAATGACTTAACAAATCTAATAAAAAGAGGTGTATATTTTAAGGGGAATAGTTAATTATAATCCTCTTTTATTTTATTATAAATTTATAGTTCTTAAATATAAAATACTATAAGTAATGTTTAAAAGGTTTATTATTGTTAATAAAATTATATATAAATATTTATTTTTTTTATAAAATTTACAAAACAAAAATATAAATAATATTAAACATATTAAAATTCCAAAACTATTCATTTTTATTTGTCTCCTCTGATTATACTAACCTTAAAAAATATACAATAAGCCACCTAAAATAGTTGAAATTATAAGCATAATTTTGTTTATTTTACTATCTTTATTACTTTTGTAAAAAATTAAATTTACTGGTATAAATAAAATTAAATATATTGTAAGTGAAAATAATCCAAGCAAAAAAGTTACAAACTCTTCACCTTCATCACCTTCTGACAAACACCTTATAAAAAATTCTATAATCATTGGTAACCAAAATCCAATAAAAAAATTATATGTAGATTCTTCTATCAATTTAACATACTTTATCATATTGATTCACCTCATATTTTGTATTTTTTTATTTTAATATTTCTCGATATATTCGTCAAGATAAAACAAAAATTTAAATTATACTTATGTGAATTTTATTAAAAATCTAAAATTACTAATTTAATAGTACCTAATTCTTTTATAATAATTAGAACTATTACTGAAAAATAAAAAAGGCTTAAATGAACTAATAGAAAACTATAATATAGAAGCGATAAATTGTAGAAGCAATTTACATAATTTGCTGATAATATAGAGGTCAAGCGTAAAAGTAAATTCCAGTTTGAAATCCAAGACTAAATTCCAGTTTTGCCCTAAAACTGGAATTTACTTTTAAATTTAAATTTAATTTACATAAAATATAAAAATCTATTGAAAAAAAAGGAATATTATGGTATAATATATGAAGTTTTAGTACAAAAAGGGAGGAAAAATTTGTATGAGTATATTAGAAAAACTAAACAGTGTATCAAGTAGAAAAGCTGAAGGAAAAGATATTTCAGAAAAAGAAGCTACAGAGATTTTAGATCATTTTTGTGTTGTTACTGAGGAAGAAGCAGCAGCAGGAAAAAGAAAACCTGAGTTTACAGATCCAAAAATAGCAAAAGAATTAAATGACATATATCGTGGAACTAGAGGCTATGATCATGAAAACTTTATAAATAATGAATTAGGTGTAATAAATGGAATGTTAGAAGACCAAAAAGGAAGTAAAGAAGAATTACAAGAATTAAGAGAAATAGGAGCAGAAATTGCAGAAAAAGGGTTACTTAGACCAGATGAGAATAATGTTCCTGTACCTGTAAACATAAAGGAAGAAAATTTACTAGAACCTATAAGATTTGATAGAATGAGGGAAGCAAATACTAAAAAAGCTGATGAAGGAAGGTAATAAAAAAAACTAGGCTAATTAAATTTTAGTCTAGTTTTTACTTTATTTAAAACTATGCTTTAGCATTAAACTTAATCAAATATTTTATCAAACCAATTGTTCATATTTAATAATAATTCATCTAAAGAGTAAGGACTTTCATTTCTAAAATATTTTAAAATTTCCATTGAAACTCCATTTATAAAGAACGAAATATTAAGATCTAAATATTCATCTTTATATTCATTTTTTAAAATATCATAAATTTTTTGACTAGCTATATTTTTTAACTTTTCTAAAAATATAAGAGATTCATTTGCAGATAAAAGTAATTTATAAATTTTCTCATTATCTTTTAAACATTTTATAATATTCACAAAATAATCTTTAATATCTTGTTTTGAATGTAGTTTTAAATCTTCACTGCACAAAAGTTCAATTGTTTGTAATTGATAATCTTGAGCTACATCATATATATTATCATAATGTGTATAAAATGTGCTTCTTGTTATTTCAGCCCTTTTTACTAACTCAGTTACAGTAATTTTATCTAATTGCTTCTTTTCATTAAACAATTCTGCAAAAGTTTCCCTAATTAGATTTCTAGTTTTAATAGAAGATGAATTTAGACATTGAACTTTCATTTTTTAATCCTTTCACAAAAATATATAAATATAAGATATTATAACATAGACTTATGAAAAGATAAATACATTTTTTAAAAATATGTCTAAATTTAGACACTTTTGATATATTTATACTTTATTTTAAGAGAAAATAATAGTATAATATAAGGCGGCTTAAAAAGAAAGGAAGGATTGTATTGAGAAAAATTACTGATTTCATAATAAACAAAAGACATTTTATATTAGCTTTATTTATAGTTCTTACAATATTTTCTGCAATACTGTCAACAAAAGTAGAGATTAACCATGATATTGCAAAATACTTACCAAAAGATTCTGAAACAAGAATTGGTATGGATATTATGGAAGAAGAATTTGCAGGAACAGAAACAAGTACTTTAAATTTGATGTTTGAAGATTTAGAGGAAAATGAAAAACTGGAGATAAAAGATTATTTAGAAACAATAGATAATGTAGAAAGCGTAGATTATGATAATACAGAAGATTACAATAAAGAAAATTATACTTTATATGTTATTACAGTAGATGATAAATCTGATTCCGAAATGGCGAGCGAGGTATATAACAAAATAACAGAAAAATATAAAGATTATACTTTTTATACAAGTGGAGATGTATCTGAAACAAATAAATCAGTACTACCATTATGGATAATTGTACTTGCAGTTTTATGTGCATTAATTATTCTTATTATAATGTGTGAATCTTATGTAGAACCTTTTTTATTTTTAACGTCAATATTGATGGCGGTTGTATTAAATGCAGGAACTAATATTATATTTAATAATGTATCACATATTACAAATTCAATAGCAGCTATACTGCAAATGGCACTATCTATGGATTATTCTATAATGCTGATGAATAGATATAATCAGGAAAAACAAACTGAAAAAGACAAAATTAAAGCAATGAAAAATGCTTTATATAAAGCCTTTCAATCAATATCTAGTAGTTCTGTTACAACAATAGTTGGACTTTTAGCATTAGTGTTTATGACATTTAGAATAGGAAAAGACTTAGGATTTGTTTTAGCAAAGGGGGTTTTATTTAGTTTAATTTGTATTTTCTTTGTACTTCCAGATTTGATTTTAATATTTGATAAATGGATTGTAAAAACCAAAAAGAAAAGCCCAAATATTAAATTAAATAAATTAGGAAGTTTTAGCTATAAAATTAGGTATATTGCAGTCCCAATATTTATTATAGTATTTATTACAAGCTTTTTGTTAAAAGGAAATTTAGGGATTAATTATACAGACACGCAGTCAGATGAAGTATCAGATGTTTTTTCCGAAAATAATCAAATAGCTATTTTATATAAAAATTCTGATGAACAAAAAATAGCACCATTATTAAAAGGCTTAGAAGATGAAGAAAAAATAGATGAAGTATTAGCTTATGGAAATACAATTAATGAAAAACTAACCTATGATAAGTTAAATGAGAAACTAAACGATTTAGGTTCAAGTGTAAATGTAGAAGATTATTTACTGAAAATAATATATTTTGATTATTATAATCCTGAAAAAAATAATACTATTACTTTTGAGGAATTTATAGATTTCATTGAAAGTGAAGCTTATAGCAATGAAAAGATTAATGGAAAAATAGATGATAAAACTAAAGAAGATATTACAAGATTAAAAAATTTTGTAACTGAAAATGCTATGAATGAGAAGAAAACATCAAGCGAAATAGCATCTATATTGGAAATTGATAAAGATAAAATTGATGACATTTTTACATATTATCTTTCTAAAAATAATACAACTAAAATTAGTTTAAATGAATTTGTTAAATTTATGAATGAAGATGTTTTAACAGATGAAAAATATGCCGTAAAGATTAATAGCGAAAGTAGAAGTAAATTAAATACTTTATCTAAATTTACAGATAAAGAGAAATTACAAACTAAATTAACAAGTAACAAAATGGCAGAAATGTTTGGTATTGATAATAATACAATGAGTGAGTTATATAAGTACTATAATTATATAAATTCTGCAAATGTAAAAATGACAATTCAAGAGTTTGTAAATTTTGTATTAAATGATGTAATAAATGATAGTAATTATGCAAATAGCTTTGATGAAGAAACTATGAAAAATCTAAAACTATTAAAAACATTTAGTGATACTAATATAATTAATAAACAAATGAAAAGTAAAGAAGTATCTGATTTATTTGGAATAGAAGAAACAAAAGTTAATCAAATTTTGCTTTTAAAGTACATTAATCAAGCAAGTTCAAGTAAATTAAGTTTATCTGAATTTATTAGTAATACAATTGCTTTAAAAAATAATACACATTATTTAGATGGAACTGATATAAGTAAATTAGAAAGTATATATGTATTTGCTCAAAATCAGAATAATATTAATAATACTAAAATGAATAAAGCAGGATTAAATAAAGTATTTAACAGCTTTGGAAAAGAATTTGTAGATAACATATATTTATATTCTGGTTTATCAGATGAACAAGAGATGACACCTAAAGAATTTGTAGATTTAGTTTTAAGTATAGATAATTTACCACTAGATAGTAATACTGCAGATGAACTTAAATTATTGAAACTTGTAATAGACGATAGCATACAAGAAAATAAAACTAAATATACAGTAAAACAATTATCTGAAATCTTGAATATGAATGAGCTAGAAGTAAATAAGTTATATTGGCTAATTGATTATATGGCAGGAAATACAAGTAAATGGAGTATAACTCCAAATGATTTTGTAAATTTAATTTTACAAAATAGTAATAATGAAGATATAAAAAATAGCATTGATGAACAAACACTAAATAAATTAAAATTGTTATCAACTGTTATGACAAGCACCATTAATAATACAAGTTATACATCTCAAGAAATCGCACAAATTATAGGAATAAATAAAGATGATATTAAAAATATTTTCACATTATACTGCTTAGAAAAAAATAATACATCATTTACTCCAAAAGAATTTGTAGAATTTGTACTTCAACATAAGAATGATAGCATGCTTGCAGGATCTATATCAAGTGATACTGTTAATAATTTAAATTTAATAAATTCTGTTATAAATGGTGTTAATAATAATAAAAAATATACTAATACTGAACTTGCGACATTGCTAGGTATAGACAAAGATAGTGTAGATCTACTTTATGGATTATATAGTTTTAAATATGTAAATACAAACCCAAGTTTATCAGTAAGAGAATTTGTAAGCTTTGTACTTAATGATGTAATAACAAATGATGAATATTCAAGTAGTTTTGATGATGAAAAAAGATCAAAGTTAAATACTGTTAATGGAATTATGAATAATAGCCTTAAAAATGTAAGATATACTTCAGATGAGATTTTAGCGATTATTAATAATTTAAGTAATGGTATAGAGAAAAATATGATAGAAGTGCTTTATACTTATTATGGAAGTAATAAACAATATGATGATAAATGGGAAATGACAGTTGAAGAGTTTGTTAGATTTTTGAATGAAGATGTTTTACAAGATGAAAGATTTACTGATTTTATAGAAGATGATATGAGAAATGATATTATAGATGCAAAAACAACAATTTCAGATGCAAAAGAAAAGCTTATAGGAGATGGATATTCGAGAATTGTATTAAATACTAAATTTTTACCAGAATCAAAAGAAACTTTTGACTTTATACAAAGTATAAAGGATAGTTTTAATAAAGAAGTAGATGAGTTCTATGTAATAGGTGATTCTCCAATGGCTTATGAAATAAGTAAAACGTTTAATAGTGAACTTAATTTTATGACCATTATAACTATGATAGCAATATTTATAGTAGTTGCAATTACTTTTAAATCAGCTATTATACCTACAATTTTGGTACTTATTATACAGACTGCTGTTTATTTAACTATGGGTATATTATCAGTTGTAGGAGAAAATGTTTATTTTATTTCTATACTTATTGTTCAAAGTATATTAATGGGAGCGACTATTGATTATGCTATTTTATATACATCATATTATCTTGAACATAGAAAGACTATGGGAATAAAAGATGCAATTATTGCTTCATATAATAAATCAATAAATACAATATTAACTTCAAGCTCAATACTTATTATAGTAACTTTAATTATTGCAAACTTTGCATCAGCAATTGCAGCTAAAATTTGTAAGACAATTTCAGAAGGAACATTATGTTCTACTATTTTGATTTTAACATTATTACCTGCTGTTCTTGCAGTTTTTGATAGATTTATAGTTAAAAACAAGAATAAAACTACGTAAATTCTTTTTTATAAAAAGTACCTCAAGAGTTAGAATAAAATCCTAATTCTATGAGGTACTTTTTGTTATTCTACCTTTATTTCCGTTTTTATAACTTCTTGAACAAATTATGTAGAAATATTTTAATAGTTTTTTATTCTAGTATCTATTTTCCAAGTATAACCTATCAATTTTACTCTGCCTTTAATTATAAACTTAAAATTATTTTATAACTAAAAGCAAAATCTTACTATTTTTTTAAAATCTATTGACAATTGAATATATATTCAACTATAATATAATTGAATAATCACTCAACTATAATATTGTAAACAAAAGAGAAAAAGGAGGTAAAAATGTCTAAAAATGAATTTATATGTGATTGTAATGTAATCCATCAAGATGTGGTTGATAAAACAAATAAAAATATGCCTGATGCAGATACATTTTATAAACTTGCAGAGTTTTTTAAAATAATTGGAGATACAACAAGAACCAAAATATTATTTGCATTAGACCAAAATGAGATGTGTGTATGTGATATTGCAAATGTTTTGGGAATGAGTAAATCATCTATTTCACATCAACTTGGAACTTTAAGAAGAAGCGGAATTGTTAAATGTAGAAAAGATGGAAAGGAAGTCTTTTACACATTAGACGATGAGCATGTAAAAGAAATTTTTGAAATAGGGATTGAACATATAGAGCATAAAAAATAGATGGATAAAAAAGATGTAACAGTAGAAGAAATGTAGGGGGATATTAACATGAAGAAAAAGGAAATTAAGATTATAATAGCTACTATATTATTTTTTATAGCAATTACGATAAATTTTAATAATGAATATATAAATAATGGTATATATATAGTGTCTTATATTATTGTTGGACTAGATATTGTGAAAAAAGCAGTAAAAAATATCATTAAAGGTAAAGTCTTTGATGAAAATTTTTTAATGACAGTTGCAACAATAGGCGCATTTGGAATAGGTGAATTTCCAGAAGCAGTTGCGGTTATGCTGTTTTATCAAGTAGGAGAGTTATTCCAAAGCTATGCAGTGGATAAATCAAGAAAATCTATTTCTGACTTAATGGATATAAAACCAGATTTTGCAAATGTAGAAAGAAATGGAGAGCTTCAAAAAATAAATCCAAGTGATGTAAAACTTCATGAAATAATTGTAGTAAAACCAGGGGAAAAAATACCACTTGATGGATACATAGTAGATGGAACTTCAAGCATTGATGCAAAAGCTTTAACAGGTGAATCATTACCACAAAATGTAACTATAGGAAGTATGGTACTAAGTGGATGCATAAATATAAATGGAGTTATCAAAATAGAGGTAACAAAAGAATATGGCAAGTCAACTGTAAACAAAATATTAGATTTAGTTGAAAATGCAAGCAGTAAAAAGGCAAAATCAGAAAATTTTATTACTAAATTTGCAAAATACTATACGCCAATAGTTGTTATTATTGCAGTTATTATTGCAATAGTACCACCACTTTTAGGAAATGGAACGTTTTCAGATTGGATTTATAGAGCTTTATCATTCCTTGTAGTTTCTTGTCCTTGTGCTCTAGTTATTTCAATACCACTAAGTTTCTTTAGTGGAATAGGTGGTGCTTCTAAAATTGGAATTTTAATAAAGGGAAGTAACTATTTGGAGGGCTTAGCTAATACTGAAATCATGGTGTTTGATAAAACAGGAACATTAACTCAAGGAATTTTTGAAGTACAAAAAATTAAACCTATAGGTATTAGTGAAGAAGAACTAATAAAATATGTAGCATATAGTGAAAATTATTCCAATCATCCAATCTCAGCATCTATAAAAAAAGCATATAATGGAAAAATTGATGAAAAACAAATTATAAAAGCAGAAGAAATATCGGGACATGGAATTGTTGCGAGAATTGATGAAAAAGATGTTTTAGTTGGAAATGAAAAACTAATGAATAAATATAAAATAAACTTTGAAAAATCAGATGATATTGGAACTATTTTATATGTAGCTATAAATGGAATATATGCAGGTTATATTGTAATTTCAGACAAAATAAAACAAGATTCTAAAAAAACAATAAAAGAACTAAAGAAAAACAATATAAAACAAATGATAATGCTTACAGGAGATACAAAAAAAATTGGCGAAAGTGTTGCAAAAGAATTAGAATTAGACAAAGTATATACAGAATTATTACCAGATGGTAAGGTTCAAAAAGTAGAAAGTTTATTAAAAGAAAAAAGTAAAAATGGTAAACTTGCATTTGTAGGAGATGGCATAAATGATGCTCCTGTTCTTGCTATTTCAGATATAGGTATTGCTATGGGGGCTTTGGGATCTGATGCAGCAATTGAAGCGGCAGATATTGTGCTTATGACAGATGAACCATCTAAAATAGTAAATGCAATTCGTATATCAAAGAAAACGATGAGAATTGTTAGAGAAAATATTGTTTTTGCTGTTTTTGTAAAAATACTTATTTTAATTTTAAGTGCATTTGGTATATCTACTATGTGGGAAGCGGTATTTGCAGATGTAGGTGTTTCTATTATTGCTATTATAAATTCTTTTAGAGCATTAAAAGTAAAAATAGAATAAATAAAAAGCGAGGAATTATAATTTCTCGCTTTTTAAAATCAAAAATATGCTAAAATATTTTTCAATGATATTTATGAATAAAAAGACTTAAAAATTAATATGAATATTGAAAATACTTAATTATAGATATAAAAAATATATTTTTTTACATTATCTGAGCAAATGAAAGTATTTACAATTATGTGTTTTTTTGATATACTCTAGCCAAGAAAACTAATAATTTAAAATAAATGTAGTTTAATATATAGAATGGTTTATAAAAGATGTTGACTTTTCATGAATAAGAGGGAAAAATGAATATTTTAGTAACTATTAATAATAAATATGTGAAGCAATTAAATATTTTGTTAAATTCAATACAAATATCTAATAAAAACAATAGTTTTAATGTGTATATTTTAAATAAGAATTTAACTAGCAAGCAAATGAAAGAAATAAAAAAAGGATTAGATTTAGGAAAGTTTAATATAAGTGATATAAAAATTAATGAAGAGGAAGTTAAAAATTTACCAGTATATAAACCTAAATATCCTGTTGAAATTTATTTTAGAATTTTCGCAGCAAAATATTTACCAAAGGATATAGACAGGGTTTTATATTTAGATAGCGATACTTTAGTAATAAATAAACTAGATGAGCTATATAATATGGATTTTGAAAATAATTATTTTATAGCAGCAACACATATAAAAAAAGTGTTACATAAATTTAATGAAATAAGGTTGGGGATGGATAGAGATGAACCATATGTAAATACAGGAGTTCTTTTAATGAATTTAAAAGAATTAAGAAAAATAAAAATTGAAAAACAAGTAGTAGAATTTTTACAAAAAAAAGAGAAAAAATTAATATTGCCTGATCAAGACATAATTAGTACAATATATGGGGATAAAATAAAATTAGTAAGTGATTTAAAATATAATTTAGGTGACCGAAACTTAAACCTTTATAATTTAAATAATCCTAAGTCTAAAATAGGTATTAGATGGATTAGAAAAAACACAGTAATTATTCACTATTTTGGCAGAAATAAACCTTGGAATAATGGATATGTTGGTAAACTTGGATGTTTTTATTATAAATTTGTAGAGGAATTAGAAAAACCAATGATTGTAAAAAAAGCTTAATTCTATCACATAATACTATTGTAAGAGGATATATTTACACACTTTACAAACACATGCTTTTTTGATATATTTAGGAATATATAATAGTAATTTGTATTTTAAAATAAAAGGAGGTAAAAAATGTTTAAGGAATATATAAAAACATATGAAAAATGGTCGTTAATAGGTTCTATTTTAATGCTTATATTAGCTATTTGTTTGATTATTAATCCAATAGGTTCTATTAACACCTTTATAAAAATATTTGGAATTATTCTAATTATAGATGGAATTATACATATAATAGATTATTGTAGAACTGAACCAGAAGCAAGGATTATGAGCTTAGGATTAATTGAAGGCATTTTTTCCATTATTGCAGGAATTATGATAATGATAGTTTCTAATGCTTTAATAGGTATTTTTCCAATTATGATGTCAATTTGGATTATAGTAAAAAGTATTTTTCATTTCCAAAATGCTATCAATCTAAAAACAATACCTGAAAGTGGATGGCAATGGATACTGATTTTTTCAGTTTTGACATTTATTTTAGGTTTAGTTATTATTTTTAATCCATTTTCTTCAGCAGTTATAGCTACAAGAACGCTTGGAATTTTCGTGGCAGTTTCAGAAGTGGTTGATATTATTGAAAGTGCAGTTGCACTTATAAAATTAAAATAAATATAAAAATATAAAAGATATAATACAAATTACTAAGTAGGAAATTACTGTTATTAAAATTAAAACAATCATATTTTAAAATGAAGAAGTTATAAAAACTTTTATAATACTAAAAATGTTTTTTTCTAATAATATTTTTCTACTTAAATTGTAACAAATGAAAAATGTATAGAAATTAAAAAAAGGTTAATCATATAAATAGTTGCTATTATAGTATTTATAAAATTTTTTAAAAAAATTAGCACTCTACTATTGACATTGCTAAAAATTAGTGATATTATATATGCGAAAAGAATAAAAGATATCTTTTAAAATAATTAAATATGTGCTACCTAAAAAGGTGTCAACACATAAAAATGAAAGGAAGTAGATTTATATGATGATGATACCAAGAAAGAGAAATGAATTTGATTTGTTAGATGAAATGTTTGCAGATCCATTTTTTTCTGAGAATGAAAGCAGAGTAATGAAAACAGATATTAAGGAGAAAAAAGACAAGTACTTAATTGATGTTGAATTACCAGGCTATCAAAAAGAAGATATAAAAATAGATGTAGAAGATGGATATTTAACGGTTCGTGCAGAAAGAAATTCTAGCAATGAAGAAAAAGAAGACGGAAAATTTATTAGAAGAGAAAGATATGTAGGTTCATGTTCAAGAAGTTTTTATGTAGGAACTGAAATACAAAGCGAGGACATAAAAGCATCTTTCAAAAATGGAATGCTAAAAGTAGAAATTCCTAAAAAAGACGAAAAGAAAGAATTGCCTAATAAAAAATATATACAAATCGGAGACTAATAATATATTTATAAAAGTAGATAGTGTAAAATTATCTACTTTTTCTTTTTAGTTAATTTAAGGTTTATAATTTGTATAAGTATTTACAAGCACTTGCTTTTTTGCTATACTTTAGAGAAAAAACTGAGGAGAAATTTAACTATGACTATCGAAGAAGAAATATTTAGAAAAACAAAAATTGACTTTAATAAAATAAGTAAATATGGTTTTCAAAAAGATAAAAATTTATATAAATATACTAAAAATATTATGAATGATACTTTTAAAGTAGAAATTGAAGTTGATAATGCAGGAATTGTAAATGGTAAAGTTTATGATCTAGCTTTTGGAGATGAATATACTAATTTTCGTATAGAAGAAAGCACAGGTTCTTTTGTAGGACAAGTTAGGGAAGAATTTAAAAAAGTTTTAAAAGATATTAGAAACAAATGCTCAATAAAACAATATTTTCTCTATGAACAATCAAATAGGATAACAAAGCTAATAAATGATAAATATGGAGATGAGCCAAATTTTGAATGGGAGAAGTTTCCTGGATATGCTACTTTTAAAAATAAAGATAGTAAAAAATGGTATGGTATTATAATGAATATTGATAAAAGTAAACTCGAAAAAAAATCTGCTGGAGAAGTTGAAATAATAGATATAAAATTAGCTCCAGAAGAAATCGAAAATTTATTAAAACAAGATGGATTTTATCCTGCTTATCATATGAATAAAACAAACTGGATTACAATTATATTAAATAACACTATACCTGATGAAAATATAATGAGTTTAATTGATAAAAGCTATTCATATACGAAAACAAATAAAAATAAGGCAAATGAATAAGATTAAATATTAGAAAAAAGGACTTGTGGAAAAGATTTCTATATGATACAATACGAAAAATAGCAAGACAAAAAAATAAGTATTTGCTTAGTGAAATATGAAAGGAAGGTAATATATATGTGTACTGCAATAACTTATAATACAAAGGATCATTATTTTGGAAGAAATTTAGATTTGGAGTTTTCGTATAATGAAACTGTTACAATAGCTCCTCGTAATTATCCTTTTAAATTTAGAAAGGTAGATGATATTAATGAACATTATGCTATTATTGGTATGGCATATGTAGCAGATAATTATCCACTTTATTATGATGCTATTAATGAAAAAGGTTTAGGTATGGCTGGCTTAAATTTTCCAACCAACGCTGATTACAAAGAAGAAAAACAAGATAAAGATAATATTGCTCCATTTGAATTTATCCCATGGATTTTATCCCAATGTTCTAATCTTGAAGAAGCTAGAAAATTATTAAGTAATATAAATATAGCGAAAATTAATTTTAATGAACAGTTACAAGCTTCTCCATTACATTGGATTATTTCTGATAAAGAATCTTCAATAACTGTTGAAAGTGTTAAAGATGGATTAAAAATATATGATAATCCAGTTGGGGTTCTTACTAATAATCCAACTTTTGATATTCATATGTTTAATTTAAACAATTATATGAGTTTATCTATTGAACCACCAGAAAATAATTTTTCAAAAAAATTGAACTTAGATATTTATAGTCGTGGTATGGGGGGATTAGGATTACCAGGAGATTTATCATCTGGTTCAAGATTTGTAAAAGCTACATTTACTAAAATGAATTCGCTTTCTGGAGATTCTGAATCTGAAAGTATTAGTCAATTTTTCCATATACTAACCTCAGTAGAACAACAAAGAGGTTGTGTTCACATGGGTGAAGACAAATATGAAATAACTATCTATAGTTCTTGCTGTAATATGGATAAGGGCATATATTATTATACAACTTATGAAAATAATCAGATTACAGGTATAGATATGTATAAAGAAAATTTAGATGGTCAAGAATTGATAAATTATAACTTAATAGAAGGACAACAAATATATATGCAAAATTAAGTGGGGAAACAAGATGAACAAAAAAGAATTTTTAGAAGATATAATGAAAATTCATAGTGTGTCAGTTGCAACAATTGATAGTGAGGGTAAACCTACAAGTAGAATTGTAGATATGATGTATTTAGAAGATGATTGTTTATATTTTTTAACTGCTCGTGGTAAAAACTTTTATAAAGAGCTAAAAAAAATGAATTATATTTCTTTATCTTGTCAGAGATATAATAAATCTTATACATTAAAAGGATATGTGGAAAAAGCAGATAGAAAATATTTGGATATTATCTTTGAAAAAAATAGGTATATGTTAGGAATTTACCCAAGAAATACAAAAGAAATATTAGAAGTGTTTCGAATATATAAATGGTCAGGAGAATATTTTGATATTACTACAAAGCCAGTTACTAGATTAAGTTATAGTAATAATATGGAGGAAATACAAAAAGGAAGATTTTTTGTAAATGACAAGTGTATCAGTTGTAAAAAGTGTATAACAGTTTGCCCTCAAGGTTGCATTGACTATGAAATGGGAAAAGCTTATATAAAAAATAAACATTGCTTAAGATGTGGTGCTTGCAAAGAAAAATGTCCTGTAAATGCAATAGAAAAGATATAATTACAGAGTTTAAGTAGAGCAAAAATAGTACATGAATTTATGCTCTACATAAAATTAATTGGTAATGATAAAAAAAAATTATAATAAAACTAATTTTGTGATATACTTAAATAAAAGGAGGTAAAATAATGAGAAAAAATATTAAAACAACTGAAGCAATATTTCCAATGCCAGTATTAATGATAGCAACTTATAATGAGGATGGAAGTGTTGATGTAATGAATGCAGCATGGGGAAGCATGCAGTCAAGGGATCATGTAATACTAAATTTGACAGAAACTCATAAAACAGTGAAGAATATAAAAGAAAGGAAGGCTTTTACAGTAAGTATTGCTGATAGTAATCATGTAGCAGAAGCTGATTATTTTGGAATAGAATCGGGTAATAATACTTTAGATAAATTTCCAAATAGTAAACTTACAGCAACTAAATCGGAAAAAGTTGATGCGCCTATTATAAATGAATTTCCAATTTGTATGGAATGTGAATTTGTAGAATATCAAAATGGAGAATATGGCTGTGGAGTAGTAGGAAAAGTAGTAAATGTAACAGCAGATGAAAAGGTAATGAATGGTGATAATGTTGACATTGGCTTAGTAAATGCTATAGCTTTTGACCCATATACTCATGGATATTATAAGGTTTCTCAAAGGGTTGGTAATGCTTTTAAAGATGGTATGAAATTAAAAAAATAATATAACTATAAAAAAGCAAGAGATTTATTTGATAATTTCTTGCTTTTATATTATAATTCTCGTATTATGTACTTATTTGGAATATTAATTCCTTTTGAAAGATTTGATACTTTCGCTTTTAAACTATCTTTATTTTTTATCATTTTAACACCTCAAAAGTATTATTTACTTTTTCTTCTACTTTCATTTTTTTAGCATATTCATACAATTTTAGATTATTTTTCTTTTTGCTATAAAAATACTCTCTAATTGCTTTATTGAAAAGTTCTAAATCTATTTTCTTTTTATTTTTAATAAGATCACAAATTGTTCTTCCTACATCATAAACTTTTATCTCTTTCCCAGAATCCAATTTATATTTTGTTAAACCTAATTCTAATAGATTTCTTTTACAATAATATAAATTAATATTATCTAATTTTTGTAAAATTCCATTATAACCAACTGGAACAGTAATATCATACTTTATTGGTATTCTGTTTGAAAAGCCAGATAAGTATAATGCTGTCATATTTGAAAAAATAGCATTTTTACTTTTGCTTTGTAAAATCACAAATTCATCTACAACAGTATCTTTTTTTGTATAAATACCTCTACTAACTCTTTCTATTTTATTTTCTTTTATTAGTTTAGATAAATATGTTTTTGGAATATTGTTTTCTACTACATTTTTAGTTTCTAAATATCCATTTTTAAAAAGGTTTAAAATTTTTTCTTCATAATTCATATTTTTATTTTCCTTTCACGATTAAATTTTACTATTTATAATCGTGAAAGGAAATATTTTTTTCAAAAAAATTTTTAATTTTCTTGAATATATGTTACAGTTCACAGCATAAAAAAATTAATCCTGCAATCTCATAAAGTTCCAAAAA
>CAZUHD010000018.1:0-23779 GCA_964620415.1 uncultured Clostridium sp. | reverse complement strand
AGAAACAGAGTTATTTAATTTTGATAATACAAGAAGTATATGGATATTATGCGAAGATGATACATATTCGATTAATATAGATGGAGGAGATGAATTAGGAAAATATGAGAACGAAGAGAGAGCAAAGGAAGTATTACAAGAAATTGTAAGCAAATATAGACAGTACAATTTAGATAATAATAAGGCAGTAACAATACTTCCAAAAGTATATGAAATGCCGAAGGAGTAAGAAAATGCAAGAATATTGGAGCATTGAGCAATACAGAGAATATCAGAAGAACAAAGGAAATAAAAGAAGTAAATATGGAGCAGTAAAGACATCTGTAGATGGGCATACTTTTGATAGTATAAAAGAAGCAGATTATTATTGTGAATTAAAACTAAGGCTGCAAAGCGGAGACATCAAAGGTTTTTGTTTGCAGCCTACATTTATACTAGCACCAGGACTAAAATATAAAGCTGATTTTATAGTGTTTAATAATGACGGAACTTATGATGTTATTGATGTAAAAGGCTTTAGGACTAAGGAATATATTGCAAAAAAGAAAATATTTGAAGATAAGTTTGATTTAAAAATAAAGGAGGAATAGCAAGTATGAATCCAGTAAATTTTGAAGATGCAAATTGTATATTTAAAGCATCAGGTTGTAATCCACTACCAGCATTGAAAACAGAAAAACATATAGTTTCATGTTGGGAAATGACAGAAAAGGAAAAAGAAGAATTTATGCAAACAGGGAAAATTTACTTATCAGTGCTGGGAAACATACAACCACCAGTAGGTTTATATGTTGATAGACCATACATAAGGCAATAACAAACTAAAAAAACGGAGGACAAGGTTATGCACGATGATGAAAATTTGAAATTTTATGGGAAAAAGGGAATTGTAGATTTAACAATAAAAGAAAATTTGATTTTGAAAGAATTGTTAAAAAATAAAGGAGAAATAGTAACTTATGAAGATTTGTGCATGATTTTATATAACGACAATGTTGATGATTATTATAAGTACAGCATAAGATGCACCTTGTTTAGATTGAGAAATAAACTAAAGGATGTATTTATACAAAATGTAAGAGGTAAAGGATATGTAATAGAGTGAAACTGAAACAATGATTAAGTATTAAGTGAGGTTTAATTAAAATATGGATAAAATTGAAGTAGGAGAATATGTAAGAACTAAACAAGGAATTATTGGAAAAATAATTTCAGAAGTAGGAATGGAAGTTTATGGGAAAGATGTAATAGAAAGATGTTTTGTTATAAACAACAAAGGGAAAAGAGTTTTATTGCTAGATTTACAACATAAATATTACAAAGGCAAAGAAAATGAATACAAAGTAAAATCTGAGGATTATATAGTAAAGCATTCAAAAAAAATAATAAAACTAATAGATGTAGGAGATGTTATTGTTTTAAAATCAGATAATAGAAAATATGAAGTGTTAAAAATAAGTTATAGTCCATCGAAAGGAGAACACATACATATAATTAATCCATTAAGAATGGAAGGCGGAAAGGATATTTTTGCAGAAGATATAAAATCGATTGTAACAAAAGAACAATTTAATCTTGTAAAGTATGAGGAGAGAATATGAGAGAAATAGAATTTAGAGGGAAAAGAATAGATAATGATGAGTGGGTATATGGTTATTTAATAGTCGATGGAATATCAGATAAATATTATATTTTTGAAAAAGGGGATAACTGCAATGAAACGGATAAAGTTGGAGAAGAGGGACTATTACATATATTTACTTTTGAAGTAATTTCAGAAACAGTAGGACAATATACAGGTTTAAAAGATAAAAATGGAAAGAAGATATATGAAGGGGATATTATTTTATATCAAGACTGGGAGAATTCGTACGAAGGCGGAGACGGAGACTATTATATAAATAAAGGAATTGTTGAATATAATCAAGATAACTGTTGCTTTAATGTAACAGAAAGAAATACAGTAAATATAGAAGATGTTTTTTATGTAGATAATGAGGATTTAGAAGTAATAGGCAATATATATGATAATCCAGAGTTGTTGGAGGAAGGTGATTAAAATGTTAAGCGAAGAAGAAATTGAAGCTTATGATTGGTTATGTGCATTAGAGGTAAATAGTGAAGCGGAAGCTACTAATAAAGAGATATGCTTAGATTTATTGAACAAATACAAATTTGATGAATATTTTAGAAGAAAAAAAGAAGCGGAAGCTTGGAAAATAAGGTAGGTGCATTGGAAATGTTAAGTAAAGAAGAGATAGAAGAAGCAAAAGAAAGAATTTCAAAAGGAATAGAAGATGTTTGTTTTAGCACATTATATAGTCAAGAAGAAAATGAAGCAGATGAAAAAATATTATTACAATACATAAAAGAGTTAGAAATAAGCAATAAAGAATTAAACAAAGAAAATGACAGACTTGAAAAGATAGAATTTGAAAGAGATGATACAAATAACAAAATAAAAAAGCTAAAAGATAAATTAGAAATATTAAAAGATGAGTTGGAAAAATATGGATATACAGGTTATGCTGATGACGTAAAGGAAATATTAGAAATTATAGGAGGAGAAAATGAGCAATGTTTATGATATGTCAGGGAAAAAGAAGGTAATATTTACAGAAGAATTAAAAACAAAGTTAACATACAAAGATATTATGAAAATAATAGTTGAAAAAGCTTCTGAGGAAACTTGTCATACTCTTTTTAATTACGGTGGAGTAAATTTATGTCCTTCTGATGTTTTTGGAAAAGAAAAAATAAACGAAGAAATAGAAGAAGAAAAATGCAACAACGAATATAACAGTTGCACAGAGTGCTGGTCAAAAGCATTAGAAAGCACACAAGGGAGGTGAGTAAAATGAGCGAAGAAAATAGTTTATTTTATAAAATTGCAGATATAATGTTTATTTTTACAGTTTGTTTAGCATTAATAAGCCTTGGAATATGTACAGGATTTGCAATACGAGATTATCAATATAGAGATTGTGTAAAAATAGTAGATGGGAAGGTGATTGAAGTAAATGAGTAAAGCAGATGAACTAGAAAAATTTAAAAGAATTGAATTTTCAATTAGGATGTTACATTTACATAATTATATTACTGATAATCAATTTATGAAAATGATGGATAAAATGAGAAAACAAATAGAAGAAAGTGGTGTTTTAAATGAAAAGTAAAATTGAAGTAGGAGATAGAGTTACATATAAAGCAATAGATGGAATACATACATCTCTAGTGTCAGATGATGGAGATATTGATAATCTTTTAGAAGATATAAAGAAAAATAATGTAGAAATATTAAAAATAGAGCGACCAAAATATGAAGTAATAGAGGAAAAGAAAGAATTATTAGATAAAAGAGAAAAAGAATATTTATGGAATATTATAAAGCCGTTTAAAGATAAGGTTAAATATATTGTTAAAAATAGTTATGATTCCAGAGAGGAATTTATTATAATAGATATGAACGGTGAAGATGAAACTGATATAACGCTACCAAATTTTAAAAAATATACAATGTATAAAGGAATGAAAACGAATAGGTTTTACACCTTAAAAGAACTAGGATTGGAGGACTAGCCCATGGATTTAGACGATGAGGAATTAGAGGCAACTAGAAAGTTATACGGATTAGAAAAAGCGGATTTGGAAAAGGCAATAGAAATATTGAAAAATTATGTTGTAAATACCAATAAAACAAATAATACAGATATGGAGTGGCACGGATATTATAATAATGAATTACACGAACTCAAAGAGGCTATAGAAACAGTCTTAAAAGCATTAGAAAAATTGCAAGAAGAAAACAATTTATTAAAATTAAATGAAAACAATATAAAGCAAAGAAAAATGTGTCCATTATATAAAATAGATATTGATAGTAAGAATGTCGTCTGTGGATATTATGAAGGAAATGCTGATTTTATACCAAAAAAGAAAATAGAAGATAAAATAATAAAATTTAATGATGCAAAAAATATAGAAGAATTAAAAAATATAAGAGAAAATAATGATTATACTATACCTGAATTAGTACAATATGTTTTACAGGAATTATTGGAGGAAAAATGACTAGTTTTGACCAGTTACTGACCAGTAGATTTGTAGAAAGGAGAAAATATGCTAATTAAGGAGGCTTGAAATGGAAACATCATAAGAAATTATATTTTGAAACACATGTGATTTAGGAAATTTCTCAGTTGAAGATATAAATAAACAAGTGGTTGCATTGATACATACGGATAAATTTAATGTTTTAGCAGGAACAACAATTGAAGAGTTTATTAAAATAATAGAAAAATATGGCGGACAAGTTTATGTTCCTAGAAAGGAGATTAAAAAATGAGTTTAATAATTTTAGTATTTCTAATAAGTTTTTTACTTGGTTTTGGATTTGAATACTACGCAGTTAAAGATGACATAAAAAAAGTAAAGGATTTAGAAGAATTAAAAATTAGATATAATGTGAGGTAAAAGATTATGGGAAGTTTAGAAAGAAAATTACACAGACAAGCATTGTTGAAAGAACATAAAAAAGCACACAACAAAGTAAAATTCAATAAAATTTGGAAACAATTCCAAAAAAATCAAAAAGGAAAGGAGGAAAGAAATAATGAACGATAAAGCAAAATATACAGATGTAAATGATGAACAGCAAAATAGAATTGATGATATTAGAAATATGTTTTCTGATGTGTACGATTTTATAGAAACTAATTGTAAACAAAGCAGAGAAACATCATTGGCAATAACGAAATTAGAAGAAGCTCAATTCTGGGCTATAAAAGGAATAACAAGGGAGGATAAATAGTTATGGGAAGTAAAGAATTTATTAAAAAATGTATAGAGGAAGTAAGAAAGTACACTGATGAACATTTAGATAAAAGTGAAGATTATCCACTTTATGAAGTATATGTAGTGTGGCATTGCAAATCACTACAAAATCACAAAGCATTATTAAGTACAGGACTACCTGATGGAATGTATTACGAATGTACCTATAATGGAGATAAAAAGGAATTGTATTTTGATGCTTATAAAAAATTTGAAAATAAGTGTATAAAAATCGAGGAGGAATAAAAATGGAAGAAAAATTAAATGAATTATTAAAAGAAGTTATAGAATATGACAAAATGTCAAAGGAGAATAACACAAAATTTACATACGATAATAGACAGATAACTGTAACTATTGTCAACAAATCAAATTATAAAGTTCTTTCATTAGAAACAATAAGTTTAGAAGAAAATAATATAGAAATAATAAATGACTTAATAGAAAAAATAAAGAGAATTAGATTAAGGGAAGTGAAATAAATGAAACCAAATGAAGATAAAATAGAGAAATTAGTGCCTTTTTATAAAGTAGATCCAGAAAAAACAGTTGCTTTTGAATTAAGCGATATAATAAATAAAATCAATGAAATTATTGATAAAATAAATAAATTAAAGGAGGAATAAGAAATGGCATTAGATAGAGTATTTAGTACACCAACAGTAACTGTAGATCAAGATAAATATGATGAATTATTAAAGATAAAGACTTTATATGAAGAAAGGATAGATAAAAATATGAAAATAATGATTAGTCAGCCAATGAATGGCAAAACACAAAAACAAATAGAAGAAGAAAGAGCAGAATTAGTAGAAAATTTAGAAGATAAAGGATATAAAGTTGTTAATACAATTTTTACAGATGAACCTCCAGAAGGAGATGCAGCATTATATTATTTAGCAAAATCTATTGATGCAATGAGTAAAGTAGATGCAGTTATATTTATGCAAGGTTGGGAAAAGGCTAGAGGTTGCAAAATAGAACATGAGATAGCCATAAAATATAATAAATTCATCAAAGAATTATAAAATAAATAAAAGAAACAAAGAATCTAAAGTCTAATTTACAAAAGAAGATTAGGAGTGGTGTGATGACGAGAAAAGATTTGAAAGAGTTTAGAAATAGAAAGCAATATATAAAATCAAAATTAGAATTTCTTAAAGAAGAAGAAACTAGAATAATGAATATTACTCAAAATTTAGATGGGATGCCTCATGCTAAAAATAAAACAAGTTATGAAGTTGAGAAATATTTAGATGAGAAGAATGAAATAATTGAGAAAGAACTGCGACAATTCAAAGAATATACTAACGAAATTTATGAACAACTTAATCAATTAAAGCCACTCTATGCAACTATATTGCAAGAAAATTATATAAATGGAAAATCATTAGAAGAAGTTGCAGTAGCAGTTCATTATAGTTATTATAAAACTTGTCATCTTAATGGAGAAGCTCTAATTGAATTTGATAAATTAGACAAAAATAAAAGTGAGCAAAAAAAAGCAAGAAAAAGCAAATAAGAATATGCTATTATAATAATATCATAGTTATGTAGTAGAGGTAATTCCAATATAATTTATGGAGTTGCCTCTAATTTTTATAATATATTTTTAATTGTGTTTTAGAAAAGAGGTATATTATGAAAATTGAAAATGCAGAAATTAAAACTATAGAATTAGCAAAATTAAAACCAGCTAAATACAATCCAAGAATTGAATTACAACCAGATGATGATACTTACAAAAGAATAAAAGCAAGTATTACAAAATTTGGAGTAGTAGATCCATTAGTAGTCAATAAAAGAAATGGATTATATACAATAGTTGGTGGACACCAAAGATATAAAATACTCAAAGACTTAGGATACAAAGAAATACAATGTGTTTTAGTAGATTTAGATGAAGTTGATGAAATAGAACTTAATCTATCTCTTAATAAAAATACAGGTTTTTGGGACAATGAAAAATTAAAAGATATTTTTACTAATATTGAATTTGATGAAGAAGAAAAATACATAACAGGTTTTTCTGACGAAGAAATTGAAAATTTAAAAACAGATTTCATTGAAGATTTAGTAAATGAAGATTTTTCTGATGTAGGTAGTAATCCATTAGACAAGTTTTCTATAACATTTACCATTGACAAAGTATATGAAGAGAAATATTTGGCTTATGTTAAATTATTTGGAAAAGATAAGTTAATCGAACTAATGACTGCTGAAGTTATTAAGGAGGTGGACTAATATGCCAAGTTGTGGAAGTCAAGTAGTTTTATGTGATGTACCTATAAGATTTGATACATATAAAGGTTGTTCACATGCTTGTAAATATTGTTTCGTTCAAAGGAAAAAAGACATAACAGATATTGATAAAGGAGAAACTGCAAAAGCATTAGAAAAATTTATAAATGGTCAAAGGGGTAATGATTTACAATGGTGTGATTGGAATATTCCACTTCATTGGGGAGGAATGAGTGATCCATTTCAACCAGCAGAAAAGAAATATAGATTATCTTATGACTGCTTAAAAGTATTAGCCAAGACACAATATCCTTTTATTGTTTCCACAAAAGGAAAACTAATTGTGGAAAAAGACTATTTAGATTTATTAAGTAAATGTAATTGTGTGGTACAAATTAGCATGGTTTGCTCTCAATATAACAAATTAGAATTAGGAGCACCAACTTACGAAGAAAGACTAAAAATGTGTAAGATATTGTCGAAAAAAGTAAAAAGAGTAATTGTTAGAATACAACCTTATATGACACAAGTATTTAAAGATGTTAAAAATAATATGAAAAGATTATCTGATGTGGGAGTTTATGGTGTTGTTGTTGAAGGAATGAAATTTGCTAAAAAAAGAGGAAAATTAATAAAAGTTGGAGGCGATTTTGTATATCCAAAAGAAGTATTGCACAAAGATTTTATACAACTAAAAGAAGAGGCTCACAAATATGGATTAAGATTTTTCTGTGGAGAAAATAGGTTAAGAACTCTAGGAGATGCAATGTGTTGCTGCGGTATAGAAAATTTAGAGGGATTTAGAGGTAATTCATATAATATATGCCATTTAATAAATAATAAAGAAACACAGGTAACCGCTTCTATGAAAGAAAAAGGAAGTGCAAATATTTTAGGTAGAATGAAACAGACAACATTAGGTAAGTTAAAATATAAAGGACAAACATTTGAAGATGGAATGAAAACTGAATACATAGATAATAAAGAACTATACGATACAATATTTGGTAAATCTCAATAGAAAGGATGATAAGGTAATGTGGATATTAAAGCGATTAAAGAAAAATATGATAATAATGTTCCATTAGATAAGATTGCCAAGAAACACCATATTACTTTGAAAAAATTAAATTCTATAATTAAGACTCAAGGTTGGCATAGAAAAAGAAGAGGAGGAACAATAGGAAATAAAGGGCGGTCGAGGTGTCAAGGGCAACAAAGGAAATAAAAAAGCTCATCCACCAAAAGACAACCAAAACGCAGTAGTAACAGGATATTATTCAAAATTTAGAAATCTATTTTCAGAAGAGGAGCAGTCACTTTTAAATTCAGATAATATCCCAACAGAGTTAGAGCAAATTCAACATGAAATAGATACATGTGATATGTTAGAGTATAGATATTTAAAGAAAATTAAAGAGTTAAAAGAAAAACAAAAGGATTTAACGATTGTATCAATGAATAAATATGGAACACAAGTTTCAACGGAGGCAAAAAGAACAGATGAGTTAATAGATAAATTTAACAAATCGCTTATAATGGTACAAAATGAAAGAAGAAAGGCAATTGATTTAAAATACAAAATAAGGCAAGGAAACAATGAAAACAGTAACAAAAATAACATAAATATCAATATAAATAATGAAAATAAAAATAAATCTACAGATATTTTAGACAGTATAAATAGACAATTGTGGGGTGATGATAATGATGCAAATACAAACTGAACCATTTCCACTTTCACAAAAATATTTAGACTTTTTAAGACACATTGCAAGTACAGAGTTTTTAGAAGGAACTACATCAGCTGGTAAAACTACTGTAGCAGCAGCAAAATTCATGTTTAGAATATCTAATTATAAAGGAATAAAACCAAGCATTATTTCTGGATTGGACTTAGGAACAATTGAAAAAAATATAATAAATTCAGATCATGGACTAATAGATACTTTTGGAGATTATGAAGATGGTGGAAAGATAGAATACAATCCTACTGGAAAGGGAAAAATAAGACTTCCACATATATTGTTTCATACCTCAAATGGAATAAAAATTATATATGTTCTAGGATATGACAATAAAAAAAGGTGGAAAAAAGCATTAGGAGGACAATATTTTGGATTATTCATAGACGAGTTTAATATTGCTGATATGGACTTTATTAGAGAGGCATTTATGAGGGCAGATTATAGATTATGCACATTAAATCCAGATGATCCAAATAAAGAATGTTTTTCACAATATGTTAATAAAAGCAGACCTATTGATAAATATAAAGAAAGTGCACCGAGACAATTATTAGATTTGTTAAATCAACCTCATAAAGAAGATTGGACATGGTGGTATTTTACATTTAGAGATAATGCAAGTTTAACAGAAGAAAAAATGCAAAAGATTATAGAGTCAGTTCCAGTTGGAACTAAACTACATAAAAATAAAATATTAGGATTACGAGGCAAGACCACAGGTCTTGTTTTTGTTAATTTTGATAGAAAAAAACATTGTATAACAAAAGAAAAAGCAAAACAATTTATACCAACATCTGACAAAGAAGAAACAATACAATTATTACCTAAACTAAAAACAAAGACGGAAGAGTCAGAAATATTTATAAAATTTACTGCTGGGTTAGATACTTCTTATTCAAGTATAAGCCCAGATACAATTTCAATGTCGTTTGCTGGTATTACAAATAAAGGTAAATATATTCTATTAGATGAAAAAACTTATAACAATAGAGATTTACAAACACCTATTGCTCCTAGTGATACAGTTAAAAATTTTATTGATTTTTTAGAAAGGAATCGAAAAGAATGGGGCTTTGCAAAGGAGGTTTTTATAGATAGTGCAGACCAAGCGACAATTAAAGAGTTTGAGAAATATAAAAGACAATACGGAAGCATTTATGTATTTAATAATGCTTGGAAAGCCAAAATGCAGATAATAGATAGAATAAACACTCAATTAGGTTGGTTTGCTACGAATTATTTTTATATTGTTGATACATGTATAAATTATATAAATGAATTAGAAGTTTATTCATGGTTAGAAGATAAAGACAGTGTACCAGAAGATGCTAATGACCACATGATAAACTCTGTTCAATATTCATTTATACCTTATGTAAAAATAATTGGGATAGGAGATAATAAAAATGTGGTTAGGAGATAAGTTAAAAGAAATGATTAAATCATGGTTAAATATAAGACCAGCACAAGGTCAAGCTTTTATAATAAATGAAGATATGGATCATCAGGCAAGTTGCATTAGAAATCAAATATGGTATAGAGGAGACAGTCATGAGTTGTCCGAATTTTATAGTCAATTACCTTATGCTGTAGATACATTTTGGGGAGCTACTCAAACTGCAGATATAAGAATAAAAAGATCACATAGTGGACTTCCAAAGCTAATAGTAAAAACATTAGTTAATACTGTTGTAACTGATTATTCAGGAGATGATGCTTCAGATGATTATTGGACAAAAGTTAAAAACGAAAATAAATTTGACACTAAAATGCTAAAGAAAATAGTCATTGATGTTCTTGTTTTTGGAGATGGAGCAATAAAAATTAACTATGATCCTAATATTTCTGATATTGCAATCTTAGAATGGGTGGATGGCTCAAAAGTAGACTTTAAGTATAAAAGAGGTAGATTAACAGATATTATTTTTAAATCATATCATGAGCAAAAAAATAATATTTACTTATTAGAAGAAGACTATGGTTATGGATATATAACATACAAGTTATATGATAAGGACAAAGAAGTTAATCTAAATACTGTTGAAGAATTGAAAAATTTAAAGGACATTAAATTTGATAAAGAAACGATATGGGCTATTCCAATCATGTTTAACGAGAGTTCAAAATTTGTTGGAAGAGGGGAGTCAATTTTTGATGGAAAATATGATTCTTTTGATAGTTTAGATGAAATAATATCACAGTGGCTAGAAGCTGTTAGGTCAGGTAGAGCAATTAAATATATTCCAGAAGATTTACTTCCAAAAGATCCAGAAACAGGAGAAGTTGCAACAGCGAATCCATTTGATAATAAGTTTATAAAAACAGAGCCGAATATGAATGAAAATGCTCAAAATAAAATTGATGTTGAACAGCCAGAAATTCCAACAGACCAATATTTACAATCTTATATAACATTTTTAGACCTATGTTTACAAGGAATTATAAGTCCATCTACATTAGGGATTGACAATAAAAAGTTAGATAATGCAGAAGCACAAAGAGAAAAAGAAAAAACTACTCTTTATACTCGTGGAATTATCATTGATACTTTATCAGAATTTATCCCAGCAGTAATAAATACTGTATTAAAAGCTAATGCACAAATGCAAGGAGATAATATACTTCCAGAAGATAAAGATATTTCAGTTAAATTTGGAGAATATGCTAATCCATCATTTGAAGCACAAATAGAAACAATTAGCAAAGGAAAAACTGGAGGAATAATGTCAATTGAAGCAAGTGTTGATGAATTATATGGAGACTCTAAATCTGAAAATTGGAAAATACAAGAAGTCAAAAGATTAAAAGCAGAACAAGGCATTGTTGAAGAAAACGTTCCAGCATTAAATGGAGAATTGGATATAAATGAAATAGATATTGAAGAAAATTCTAATAATGAAGATAGTACAAATGATACTGTAAATGTTGAGAATGAAAAAACAGACGAGCAGGAGAAAACATTAAATGAATAATGAGTATGATATTTCACGAGCATTTCAAAGAATTGAAGAAATTTTAATAAAATCAATGACAAATAATCTTGGTAGACATCTTCAAGAAGAAACTAAAGAGGGTATGAATTGGAGTGCATGGCAAGCAGAACAGTTAAAATCATTAGAAATATATAAAACAAGAAATAAAAAGAGGTTAAATAAAACATTTTTTAATATAAATGAGGATATAAAGGATTTATTAAAAAAAAGTAGAGATGATGGAAGATTAGAACAAGAAAAGGTAATATTAGAGGCTATTAACAATGAAAACTTTCAATCTAATGATAAGAAAATAAATAAATTATGGAATATTTACAAAAGAAGTAAAAATCAAAGAATTAAGAAAAAACAAATAAGTAGAATTTTTGATATTGTTAATCATTCAGAATCAACATTTTTTAAGGTTGATGAAAAAAAGTTAAATGCCCTTATAGATGAAGCTACGCAAAACCTAGAAAAAGCTGAGAAATCAATATTAAGATATGTTAATGACCAATACCGTAGTATAATATTTGATGCACAGGTTTATGTGAATACAGGAAGTGGAACACCACAACAGGCAATAGATATGGCAACACATGATTTTTTACAAGGTGGAATAAATAATATTGAATACTCAAATGGTGCTAGAGTAAATATAAAATCTTATGTGGAAATGGCGATAAGAACTGCAAATTCAAGAGCACACATGCAAGGCGAAGGAGAAAAAAGAGATGCTTGGGGAGTTCATACAGTTTTAGTTCCTAACCGTGGAGGAGGGTGTCCTTTTTGTGTTAAATTTCAAGGAAAAGTTTTTATTGATGATGTATGGTCTAGTGGCACTGCTAAAGAAAGTGATGCAACTGGTTATCCATTATTAAGTATGGCTATGAAAGAAAGATTATTTCATCCTAATTGCAAAGACACGACAGTTACATATTTTCCAGGAGTAAATTCAGAGGCAATTCCACCTACTCCAGAGCAAATTGAAGATAAAAAAAACAGATATATAAGGGAACAAAAACTTAATTATATAGACAGGAATATAGAAAAATATAAAAGATTAGAGCTAGGAAGTTTAGACGATGAAAATATTAAAAAATATCATAATAAAAGGTTACAATGGCAAGAATACAGAGAAAAATTTAAGTTAAATAATAAGATCACATTTAATAATATCAAAGATGATATAAAGGTAAAGCAAAAAGAATTTATAAAAAGCAAAGTTATTGGACATACAGTTAATGGAATTGAAATAAAAGAAGTTTCAGAACATTTAATTGATAGAGTTAGACAAAGAGAAATAAAACTTGATGATATTGTAGAAACATTGAATAATCAATTAGATTGTGGTAAAATAAAATATGATGAACAAGAAAGACCAAGTTTTAAAGCAATAGGAGAGAAAACAACTTTATATATTAATCCAGAAAGTGGAATAATAACAACTGTTCATAAAACTCATGCAAAAACTGCAGCAAAATTGAAAGGAAAGAAAAACAATGCAAATAAAAATAAATGAAAAAGACTTAAAAGCTTTGAAGGAAATAAAAGATGTTAAGATAAATAAGTTTTTAACAAAAATTGATAATATAGATGAAGATGAAGCAATAGAGTTTATGGAATATTTATATGATAAATCCAATGATTATTTAAAGGGAAAAAATTATATAGATACTCCAGAAAGTGCATTATTAGAAAAAATTGCAGATTATATATATGAAAAAACCAATTAGAATGTTATTGATATTAGAGCCAATAGGCTCTTTTTTTATACAAAAATGTGAAAGGAGGAATTATAGAATGTCAAAAGGTGATGAAACAGCAAACAAAGCAGAAACATTGAAATTAACAAGAGATTGTATTGATAAATATACAAAAACTCAATATGAGAAAGGAACAGAATTTATAATTGCTGATGTAAAAGCAACAGAAAAAATCGAAGATAAAAAGTATAAAATATCAAAAACAAGAGCTGAAGAAATAAAAGCGACAGGATATATTGAGTAATTAGGAACTGTAAAAGGTTCTTTTTTTTATGCTCCAAACACTGATGAGGGTAAAAGCATGTGAAAAAAATATAGTCATTTCAAGACTAAAAAAAGGAGGTAGTGAATTATGCCAGATCCAACAGATGTAAATCAAAATGGAAACGGAAATCAAGCCCAAAACACTACAGGGCAAAATAATAATAATGCAAATCAACCATCAGCTGGAGTTATTGATTATGCAAAAATACAAGAAATGATAGATGGAAGAAATGCAAAAACAGAAGATAGTATATTAAAAAGCTATTTTCAAAAGCAAGGGTTATCTGCAGAGGAAATGGAAAGTGCGATAACAGCATTTAAAACTCAAAGAGAAAACCAAGCGAATCAACAAAATAAAGAATTGTCAGATACCCAAAATTCTCTAAAAACAGAACAATTAAAAAATCAAAAATTACAAATATCATTAAAGGCTTATAGCTTTGTAGATGAGTTAAATATAGATAATAAAACGATGCCTTATTTATTAAAAATGGCTGATTTTTCAAATTGTGTTGATAAAGATGGAAAAGTAAATGATGACTCTTTGAAACAAGCATTACAAAAGGTCATTGATGATGTACCAGGATTGAAGAAACAAGTTCAAAATTCTGTAGGCATCACAGTTGGTGCTAACACTAACAATAATCAAGGTTCAAATTCTCCAGCATTTGATTTTGGATTTACAGGTGTAAGACCTAGAGAACAAAAACAATAAAAAAAGAAAGGAAGGTAATTTATTATGCCATTTGAAAAAACAAATTTAAATTATGCTAAAGAATACTCACAAGCTTTAGCACAATCATATCCATATACTTTATATTTTGGTGCTTTATGGAGTGCAGTAAAACCAGATGTTAAATTTTTAAGAAATGATACAATAATTCTACCAAGTTTAACTGTAAAAGGTAGAAAGAACGGAGATAGAGATTCAATAGGAACTTTTGGAAGAAACTTCAATAATAACGAAGAACCAAAGAAATTGAAAACTCATAGAACTTGGGATACACTTATTCATCCAAGGGATATTGATGAAACAAACCATGTAGCTACTATTCAAAATATCACAAAAGTTATGAATGAGGAACAAAAATTCCCAGAAATGGATGCAGAAATGATTACTGCATTATATAAATTAAAAAATGCAATCGAAGCTATTACACCAGGGGAAGCTCTTACATTAGCAAATGTATTAACAGTGTTTGATACTATGATGGACAAAATGGACGAAGCTAGAGTTCCTGCTGCAGGAAGATTATTATATGCTGATACTCCAACAAAAACTTTAATTGATACAGCAAAAGAAGCTGCTAGAAATTTGTCAGCACAAGATACAGCAGTTGCTAGATCTTTAGATAGAATTGGAGAAGTAGAAGTAATAGGTGTTCCAACTTCTGCAATGAAGTCTGCTTATGATTTTACAGATGATGGATTTAAGGCAGCAGAAGATGCAAAAGCTGTAAGAATGCTATTAGTACATCCATCTGCAGTAATTCCAGTTATTGCTTATGATTTTGCTCAATTAGGAGCTCCAAGTTCATTATCACAAGGAAAATGGACATATTTTGAAGAGTCTTTTGAAGACGTATTCATTTATGACAAAAAGCATGATGGTATTCAATTTTATGTAGAAACAGTTTCTCCCTAGTCTTGCCACTGTAGAGGTGGCTATTCCAGGCGAAAATACAACTGTTATGAATAAGCAAGCAAAAGATATTCAATCTAATATCCAATTAATCGGAGATAAAATTACTGGTACATCAAAATATGTACAAGGTATAACTGATGCAGGAGGAGATGGAAATTATTTAGTTTTGGAATTTCCACAAGCAAAGGTTGAAGAAAATAAAGTAACTTGCTCTTATGAAGATGGAAAGGCAACAACTTTAAGTACTAGTGATTATCAATATTTAATTAAATTAAAGGAAAAGAAACCTATTACTGTAACAGTAACAGGAAAAGTAAGTGCGACAAGAACACTTAATATAAGTGAATTAGAATTACAATCACAAAGTGAAGCAATCAAAACAAAACAGAAAATAACAAAGAAATAAAGAGGTGATATAAATGTCTCTTTATGTAGATAAGGAGTACTACCAAAATAAATACAAAGGTAGTACTCTTTCTAATGAAGATGAATTAAATAAATACTTACAAGAGGCTACTGATGATGTAAATACTTTGACTTTTAACAGGATTGTTGGAAAAGGTTTCGATAATCTTACCGACTTTCAAAAAGATATAATTCAAAGAGTATGTTGTCAGTTTGCAGATTTTAAATGTGAAAATGCAGATGTAATTGAGTCAATACTATCTAGCTACTCAATAAATGGAGTATCTCAAAGTTTTGGAAATAATAATCTTAATGTAAAAATAATTGAGGGAATTGCAATACCCTTTAGATTGTATAAACTACTGGGACAAACTGGGTTAACTTGCAAGAATGTGAGGTACTATCAATGAAATATCCATCTTTAGTTAGAAAACAAGATTGTAAAACTGACATTCATGTAATTTTATATAGTGATGATATATCTGAAGAGGGAACTCCTCAAATTACTTTCGAGGATGATTTTAAATGTAATTATCAGAACAAAGCTAGAAGAGTCCTAACAAATGAAAAAGTATCAGTTCAAGTAACTGGTACTTGTTTATTTTATAAAGATATAGCTCCAAATATAACAGATATACATAGTGGGAAAGTTATAATCTTTGGTAAAGAAAGAGATATAGTGCAAGGCATAAAAGCAAGAAATCCAGATGAAACAGTAAATTATGTTCAATTGGATATTGTATAATGCCAAACTTCGTGAAATCAACAATTAAGATTAATATTCCAAAAATAAAGAAACTAGATAAAGCAGCAACAACAGCGTTAGAACAAACAATTGAAGCATTAAAAACGGAAATTATAAATGCTCAAGTAATGCCTTTTGATACTGGAAATATGCAAAATAATTCTACTTTCACAGATATATCAAAAAGTAGACAAGGAAGTGTAAGTTTAATAACTGCAACACCTTATGCTAGAAGAATGTATTATCATCCAGAATATAATTTCCAAACCAAAGAAAATGTTCATGCACAAGGGAATTGGCTAGAACCTTGGATAGATGGAAAAAATAAAGAGTTTGTTGGTAAGGCATTTGTAAATTTCTATAAAAAGGAGGCTGGTCTATAATGTTAAGATTAGTTGATATTAAAAACTGGTTAATTGATTTAGATGTAACAGCAATTGCTGAAATTAACAAAATGTCAACAAAGGAAATTAATGATTCAAGGTTAAAGGAAATATTTTCAAATGGATATATTGTTGCGGATCATTTTTACATCGGCAAATTAAATAATAAAAAACAAAAATCTATTGGTGTTTATCAATTACAAACTACAAAAAATAATATTGCAGTTGGTGGATTGAAAAATACAAAAAGTAAGGAAAAAACAGTAAGTTTTTTAATTCATTGGAACAATAACGCAGATGATACAGAATTAAAAGCTCTCGAGCTATATTATAAATTCATGAATATTAGAAATTTTTATATTACTGACAATATTTTAGTTAATTATATTGACTTGCTTGTACCAGAGCCTATAGATGTTGGAACAGATGATTTTAATGTCTATGAGAGGGTTATACAGGCAAGATTTTATTATGAGGAGGTAAATTAAAGATGTCAAAAGTAACAAGTGGTGTATATCCAGTATTCGATAATGTATTTAAAATTGGTACAAAAGGAAGAACTTCGGCAGAAGAAGATATGAAAGAAATTGCAGATTGCGAAACCTTTTCTTTATCAATGGATAATAATATTGAAGAATGGACACCTTTTACAACAGAAGGTTGGATTCGTAGAATGCAGACAGGGAAAGGCTTCTCTATAAGTGTATCAGGTAAAAGGAATGTGGGAGATGCTGGAAACGATTATGTAGCAGGGAAACTATTTGCAACAGGACAAGATGTTGAAACAAAATTTGAATGGGATTTTGCAGATGGAACAAAGGTGGAATTTGATTGTATAATTTCTGTAAGTAACGCAGGAACAGGAGATAGTACAAATGTTGCTCCTCTTGAATTTGAGGTTATGTCAGATGGTAAGCCAACAGTTACGCCAGTTCCAGTAATTTAAGTAAGTACCTCAGTAAAAGCTGGGGCATATTTTTTTTATTTTTTATAAGAAATGGAGGAAATAAAAATGGCTCAAATTGATATTAGTTCAAAAATTGGAAATGAAAAACCAACAATAAAAATTGCAGAAGGCAAAATATATGAGGTAGATAATAGTGCGGATAATTATCTTGTAGTGCAAGAAAAAATAAAAAATCAAGATTTTTCTATTTCTATAATGTATGAAATGATTGAAATGTTAATTGGGAAAAAAGCATTAGAAGAAATACAAGGAATGAAATTATCTGTAAAAGGATTAACGTGTATCATCATTGCTTTGTCTGCAACAATAGAGGAAGTTAGCTACGAGGAAATGGAGAAACGATTTCAGCAATGAAAATTATGAAACGTATTATGACTTATTTGAGGATTGGGATTTGATAGAAAGTTCATTTGCTCAACAATATGGTATTAGATTGAGAAAAGATTTAAAAAATATGGATTGGGGAGAGTTTAGTAGTTTATTAGCAGGAATAAATTCAGAAACTCCTTTAGGAAACTATGTCCGAATAAGAAGTGAAACAGATCCAGAAAAAATTAAAAATTTTACTACATCTGAAAAAGAAAT
Source organism: uncultured Clostridium sp. (assembly GCA_964620415.1). GTDB lineage: Bacteria > Bacillota > Clostridia > TANB77 > CAG-508 > CAG-269. Next base: position 5,225 of record CAZUHD010000018.1, on the reverse strand, counting down.
AAGAAGTGAGTGGCTTAGAAAAAATGCTCCTCAAATAAGCAAAGAAAATTATAAACAAGCAATGGAGAATTTTAAGAATATGTTTATTGCTTTTAGTAAAGGAGGAAAGTAGGTGATGCTTTAATGAGTACAAATGTTGGAGAAATAGATTTAAGTCTAATTTTAAATAGCGACAAATTCAAATCACAGTTAAATAATATTGATAAGCAAGCCAACACAGCCTCTTCAAAAATATCATCTTCTTTAAGTAAGATAGGAAAAGCAGCAGCAGCTGCTTTTTCAATTACAGCGGTAACTAAATTTGGAAAAGAATGTTTAAAGGTAGCAACCGAAACTTCAAATGCTTGGATAGGATTAAATTCTATATTAACAGGTCAAGGGAAAAGTTTTAATAATGCGAAGTCTTTTATACAAAGTTATGTAGCAGATGGTTTAGTGCCTTTGAATAATGCAGTTGCAGCATATAAAAATTTAAGTTTACGAGGGTATAATGAAGATCAAATACAAAAAACAATGACTGCATTAAAGAATAGTGCTACCTTTGCAAGGCAAAGTACATACAGTTTAGGAGAAGCAGTACAAACAGCGACAGAAGGTCTAAAAAATGAAAATTCTGTTGTAGTAGATAATGCAGGTGTAACAAAAAATGTAGCTAAAATGTGGGATGAGTATGCAGCATCTATAGGTACTACTGCAAATAATTTGACACAACAACAGAAAATACAAGCAGAAGTAAATGGAATATTAGAAGAAACAAAGTTTCAAAGCAATGATGCTGCTATTTATACTAATACATATTCTGGAAAAGTTGCTCAATTAAGCATTGCTTTTACAAATATGAAAACAGCAATAGGAAATGTAATACAGCCAATTGCAAAATTAATAGTACCAGTCTTTACTGCTGCTGCAAATGCAGTTACAAAATTATTTACAGCTTTTGCAGGATTATTATCATTATTTGGATTAAAAGCAGACAGTGTAGAAACAGTTTCTGATAGTATGGGCGACCTTGCTAACACTGCAGGTAGTGCTTCTGATGCTATGACTGGTGCAGGTGATAGTGCTAAACAAGCAGGTAATAGTGCAAAAAAGGCGGGAAAAGATGCAAAAAAAGCACAAAAAGATTTAGCAGGCTTTGATGAGATAGATAAACTAAGTGATAACAGTAATACATCATCAGGCGATTCAGGAGGATCTGGAGGTGGTGGTACTGGAGGAAACTCTGGTATTACTGATAAATTAGATGTAACATCTACAGTTCAGCAAGATACATCAATGATTGATGGGCTATTAGGAAAATTAAAAGAATTAGCAAATATTTTCAAGGAAGGATTTCAAATTAGTTTTGGTGATACAAATTTTGATGGAATATTACAACACCTAAATGGAATAAAAAAATCTTTAATTGATATATGGACAGATCCTGATGTTGTTAATTCTGCTAAACAATGGGTTGACACTTTTTTGTATTCTCTAGGGCAAATGACAGGAGCTATTGCAAGAATAGGAACAAATGTAATAGAAGGATTTGTTGGAAGTATAGATAAATATTTGTCACAAAATGTAGATAGGATAAAAACATTTATATGTAAAATGTTTGATATATCTTCTGAAGATATGGCATTAACAGGCAACTTATGGCAAGCATTGGGGGAAATATCAGACGTATTAAAAGGAGATACAGCAAAACAAATTGGTGCAGATATTATTGCTATGTTTACAAATCCGCTTATGAGCCTTAGTGAACTTTTTAGTAAATTTGTGTTAGATGTAAAAGGAATATTATTCCAACCTATTATTGATAATGCACAAAAATTAAAAGAAACATTTGAGAATATTTTACAGCCAATACAAACTGTAACTGGAACATTAGCTGAAGCATTTACTTATGTGGGAGACAAAGCAAATGAAGTGTATGACAATTATATACATCCATTTATGGAAAGTGTAAAAATGGGATTAAGTGATACCTTTGGTAAATTTTTAGATGTATTTAATCAATATATTATGCCTTTTTTAACAAATGTTGCTAATGGTTTTGCATCTTTATGGGAAGAACACTTGAAACCTGTATTTGATAAATTGGGAAAACTTATAGGCTCAATAGCACAGGCATTACAGGCTTTTTGGGAAGGCATTTTGAAACCATTAATTGATTGGGTTATTACAAATATTCTTCCTGTTTTAGTACCAATTTTTGAAAGCCTATGGAATACTATCAAAAAAGTTTTTGGAGCAATTGCTGATACAATAGGTGGAATAATAGATACATTTAGAGGATTAATAGATTTTATTGTAGGTGTATTTACTGGAGATTGGGACAAGGCTTGGGAAGGAATAAAAACCTTCTTTAGTGGAATTTGGGATGCAATAAAAGGTATTGTTTCTGCAGTATGGGAAGCTATAAAAGGAATAGTAGAAACTGCTATAAATATTGTAAAAGGAATAATAGAAACAGTTTTGAATGCAATCAAATCATTATGGAATACAATATGGGGCACAATTAAAACAGTAGCCTCAACAATATGGGAAGGCATTAAGAGTGGTATATCAAATGCAATAAATGGTGTAAAGGATACAATATCCAATGCCTTGAATGCTATAAAAAATATTTGGAGTAATATATGGAATGGCTTAAAAAATACAGTAACAGATATATTCAATGGAATATGGAACACCATAAAAGGAGTTATAAATTCTATACTTAGTGGAATCGAAAGAATGGCTAATGGTGTAATAAGCGGAATAAATGCAGTAGCAAGGGCAATGAATAAATTGAAGTTTAATATACCAGATTGGGTTCCAGGACTAGGAGGCAAACAATTTGGATTCAATATTCCAACATTAGGAAATATTAGTTTACCAAGATTAGCACAAGGTGGATTTGTAAAGGCTAATACACCACAGTTAGCGGTAATCGGAGATAATAAAACACAAGGAGAATTTGTTGCTCCTGAAGACAAAATGCTTGAAATGGTATTAACAGCATTAAAAATGTTTAAAAATCAAGATAATGAAGATAAACCAAATGATGATCCAGATGTAAATATCAATGTAATATTAGATGGAGAAGTAATACAAAGAATAAGCAGAAAAAGAAGTGATAGGTTGTCGTTAGCGACAAACGGAAGGAGGTCGTGATGACATATAGCGGTAATTTAATAAAGTTAAATGGGAAAAACTTTAATTCAATAACAGGTTATAAAATACAAAGAAATAAACTTTGGAGTTCTGATACTGGAAGAAATATGGCAGGGAGTATGAAAGGCTCCCTAGTAGGAAATTTCCCTAAAATAACATTAGAAATTGAACCATTAAATGCAGAGGAGATGTCAGCATTAGAGTTGATATTTGACTCTGCATCTTTTAATGTAGAATATTATAACAACAAATATCAATGTTTTTGTGAGGCAGAGTTTTACGCAAATGATTATGATGAAGAGATAATGAGAATCTCAGACATGAAGTACAAATCATTTCCTGTAAATTTAATCCCAATTGAAGGGGAGGATAAACATGCTAAGTATAGATAATAAATCTTTTAGAGATAAAATGAAAAAATACGGAAAACAAATGAATGTACTTATAAACTTTGACGATACAACCATTGATAGAACTTATGTAAAAAAAATAGAACCTTCCGTAAATGGAGAATTATATACTTCTGTAATGAGGCAACTAACAATTGAAGTAGAAAAATCTGAAGTAATTGATAGTGAAAAAATTTATACTGTAAAAAAAGTTCATGAATCAACAGTAGAAACTGTAGACAATCTTCGAGTTAAATTTTTAGCAACAGACTTAAATACAAGTTATACAGTAGATGAAGTTAATAATATGCTTACAGGAGTTATAACAGAAACAAAGGTTAGACACTTTGTAGATCGAGATGCAATACAAGATATTATTAATGCATCATTAGTTAATGTTAAAGTAGGGGTAAGATTATCTGAAGATGAAGAATATGAATATTTAGATTATGGAGAATTTGTTGTTTATGATAAAGAAGATAAAGTTGATACTCACTCTATAAAAATATATTTATATGACCATTTAATTGATACTCATATAAAATATGATGATGAACCATTGCAATTAGATTTTGAAAATGGGGAAATAACTGTATTAAAGTTATTACAAGCAATTTGCAGTAAATTTGGATTTACACTTAAAACAACTAATTTTGCAAATGCAAATAAACCAATAACCGAAGATAAATATTCAGGGTTGGATTATATATACAGAGATATACTAGACGAAATTGCTGCAACAGCAGGGGGATTTATAAAGATATTTAATAAAGATTTATATGTAGCTTATCCAGAAGATACTGGAGAGATCATAGATGAAAACGATTTGGAAAAATTGACAATAGGAGAAAAAAATGGAGCATATAATTCACTTGTTTTAGGTAGAAGTCCGCAGGAAGATAATATTTATTATCCGTCAAATATGAAAGATGAAGATAGAATATCTATAAGAATTGATAACAATCAAATAATGGACAAAAATAGAGAAGATTTTATTGAAGAAATTTATAATAAAATAAACGGTTTAGAATATTATTCTTTTGAGTTTACCAGTTTCGGTTTTGGATATTTTGAATTTGGAGATATTGTAACATTAAAGGATTTAGACGGCAATGAATATAAAACAATAATGTTAAATATAGCAGAAACTATTGACTCTGGGATAAAAGGAAAAAATTATGCAGAGAAAACGGATTATGCAGAAACAAAATATGAATACGCAACAGGAATTGAAAAAAGACTTATAAATACAGAAATAATTTGTGATAAGCAACAGAATCAAATAAAACTAATAATTGAACAACAAGGAGAAACAGAAACAAAAATAAATTCTTTTACTATGGACTTAGAAAGTACTAAATCAGAGATTAAAAACTTTGAAGATAGTACAAATAAAAAGATGAGTAGTTTTGAACAAACAGCAGAAAGTTTATCTGGAGAAGTGCAAAATGTAAAAACAAATATTGAAAATAATTACTATACCAAAACTCAAACAGATAGCAAAATTGAAGCAAAAGCAGGAGAAATAACAATAAGTGTAGGAAAAAGTATAGAAACAGCAAAACAAGAAGCTATTAGTACATCAGATTCTAATACAGATGATAAATTAAAAAATTATTCAAGTACTACGCAAATGAATGCAGCGATTAATTTGAAATTTGATGAAATAACTCTAAATGTTAGTAAGACATATTC
>CAZUHD010000017.1:0-23864 GCA_964620415.1 uncultured Clostridium sp. | reverse complement strand
AAAAAAGCGGGTTTTTTACAGCCCACTTTTTTGATTTTTAAGTGGCAAACTCGGGGTATAGCATATTATTATTATATTGTCAAATATTGTTTTTATACCGAAATTATTTTTAATATTCTAATGTAATAAATTTTAACTGTTTTTTGCAATATGTCAAATGCTAATGTTTCAATTTGACATATTACAACAATATATGCTATATTTAATATACCTTTCTCCAGAAGGTAGAAAGGAGGTGTAATTCTTGAAAAACCTAATACAACTACTAAAATTCTATATAATTTACTTAATTGTAAAACATTTAGATGATTAGTAAAAGAAAAAGACTAGGAAATTGTCCTTGATTCCTAGTCTTTTTTTGGCGTAATTCTTTTACTCAACCTAATTTTCCGACGTCTTAATGTTATTATAACATTTATTTTATAATATGTCAAATGATAATTTTTATACTAGAAATCTATATTAATTTTGAAAAACCGTATTATTATTTATTGTCTTTAAAACTTCTATATCCAATAATTTTAAAGTCATATTCTGGTTTTTGAGTGACTCCAGAATAACTAGAATCATAAGTTCCAAATTCTCCCTTTCCATCATGAACAACAGCATAATTAAAGGATATTTTACCAGTTGTTTTGTTTGATTCTTGTATTAATACGAAATAATTGGTAGAAGTATCAGTGCAAGAAATAGTACCTGTACCGCTATAAGAAGAACCATAAGAATTAGTTTCAGTATCCATATTAAAAGAATCAATTTTAAAATCAGAAAGCCCAATATTGTTGTTGATTAAATTTATAAATAGCAAACTAATTAATACAGACAATGTAACTGAAAGGATGATTATTTTTAAGTTAGAGTTTTTATTTTTTTCCGTTTTAGGAATTTCTGCCTTTTCGTTTGAATTTTGATTGTTTTGTTGCAATTTCTCAAAACAATCAAAACACACTCCGTTCATAAGTTCATTTTCGTTAAAATCTTTATTACATTCTTTACATTTCATAATTTATCCCCTTTATATTTTTATATATTATAAAATATTAATAACTATTAAAGTTCGGATTTATCCTTAATTAAATGCCCAAAATCTCTAAATATTATTCCTGTAATTAAGGCATCGTCTGTTGAACGATGAGCATTGTTTCGTTTAAATCCTAAATAATTACATACTGTATCAAGCTTAAAGTTCGCTAAATTAAATTCTTTTAAAAGTTTTCTACAAGTAGGTAACATATCGTAGAATTTTCTTTTATATTTAAAAAAATCCATTCCATTTTTATATAGAAAATTAACATCGAATTCTAAGTTATAACCAACTATGCTTAAATTTTCAATAAAATCGGAAAAATCTTGTATGACATATTCTATGCTTGGACTATTTGCAACCATCTCATTAGATATATGATGTATATTTTCAGTCTCTATAGAAATTTCTTTTTTGGGTTTAATAAGAGTAGAAAGACATTCAATAGGAATTCCATCTATAAATTTAATGGCAGAAATTTCAATTATTTCATCTTTACTAGCCTGCAATCCTGTTGTTTCTGTGTCAACAACAACAAAATTATCTAATATATTTAATGGAATAGTTTTTGTAACACTTCTAAAATTAATTGAAGGCATATCTTTTAACATGTTTTTAGGTGTTTTTATATTAGAAATTTTAGGTTTAATAATTTTTAAATTTTGCAATAATTCTTGATATATTTTATTATTTGCTTCTTTTCTTTGTTTTGCTTTTTCATTAGCTTTTATTTGAGCTTCCTTTAGTTCTTTGTCAAATTCAATAGAATGAAGACTTTCTTTTTTCTCTATAGATTCTTTTATTTTATCAAAACTAACTTCTTCAAATAAATCAATATCTTCTAAATTATCAATTTCTCTTTTTAATACATTTTCTATATTGTAACGACTATAATTTAATGTATTAAAAGTACGTTTACAATTATTGCATATATATTTGTTTTCCTTTAAGTTTAATGCAGATACAGGATATTCATGTTTACAGATACAACATATATCTTTTTTGAAAATATCAAACATATTGTTCCCCCCCATTATTATCTATTAAAATTAACGTAAATAATATTACCTATGCGTTTTGTGATTTGGTATTTTTTTCTTCTTTTATGTACTTAGGTGTGTCTGTCAAGTCTTTTACATATTCAGTCGCTTTTTGCTTTCCTAAATCATTGAGTTCATCGTAATATGATTGAAGTTCATTATTATTTATATAATTTGTTTTTTCAGTTGATCTTATATCGGACTTTCCTAACAAATAGTCTGTTGTTACTCCAAAATATTCTGCAAGTTTTATAATAGTATCTGGTGTCATATCCCTTTTTTCAGTTTCATAATTAGATACAGTTTGTATAGTCACATTTAGGTATTTAGCAATTTTTTCTAAGCTTTCTCCTTTTTGGGTCCTTAAAAATCTCAATCTATTCATTTAAAACATCCTTTACATAATATACTAATATTATAATACAAATTGTTTAATTTGTAAACATATTGTAAATTTTTTTTCTTAGAACGTCAAGGATTATAAACAAAATGTAAAATTTTTTTAAAAAAATTATTGACATTCAACGAAATGTTTAATATAATAAATTCAACAATTTGTTGAGGAGGTGCAAAAAATGCAAAGAAGCTTACAAGATTTGAGAATGGAAAGAAATTTAACACAAGAACAAGCATCGAAAATATTAGCAATAAACAAAATTTATTTATCGATGTTGGAAAATGGAAATAGAAATCCAAGCGATTCACTAAAACAAAAAATGTCAAAGCTTTACAACTGTGATATATCTGATATTTTTTTAGCCATCAATTCAACAAAACGTTTAAAAAGAAAAAAGAGATTTTCTCAACGAAATTTCGACAAATAAAAAGATAATAGCTCTTTTAAAAATAAAACCTTACCCAAGTTATAGCAATAATAAATAAGAGGAAGGAGGAAGTATATGGATAAGTCAAAAAGAAATGAATTATTGACAATGTTAGCAGATATAACTGAGATTATTGAAAAATTAGAAGTTGAGAGAGAAACAAGAAGAGAAGTAACTGATAATACGAATCAATTACTTCAAGCATATAAGCTAAAATTAGAGATATTAAAAATTATATAACTTCGAGCGGAGTTTCTACTGATAAAGTATTTGTTTCAGAATGATAATTTAATTTATCAAAGGTATGAATGTATATATCATATTTTGAACAAATATCTTTTAGTGTTTCTAGTTCATCATCTACAATATTATTTTTTATATTTCCTGAATATATGACAGTATATAAAGGAGTAAAAAATACATAAGTAAATTTAATATAATCTTTCTTGCTATTTTCAAAACTAACAGAAGGATAACTTGTAGTTGAAGAAACAAAAACGCATTTATCTTTAATATCGTGAGCGACAGATATGCTTATTAGACCACAAAAATCAGAAATATTTTTACATTCAATTATCAATATAATCACCTCTCTTTCGAGGCAGATTATATAACAAAAAATTACAAAAAGCAACAAATAAAAGTAAAGGAAAGGAGGAAATATATGGAAGAAAAAAAGTCAGTAACATTAGGTGAATTAAAAGGCAAAATTATAATTGAAATGCAAGAAGTAATTATTGAGCAATTAGATAAATGCAAGAAGAAAAAAAAGATACCAAGCAAAAAGTTGCTTGATACCATAAACACTTTTTTGAATGTATATAACTGTTATTAAGTATAGACAATGTCTGTAGAATTATTTGATTGTTCTCTAAAAGCTTTTTCAAATTCTTTATATGTATCTGTATATTTTTGAGCTAGTTCAGATACAGATAATCCATTTGTATTTTGCTTTAAATACAGCATAGTTAATTCATGAATTTTGTCAATATTCAATATAATCACCTCTCTTTCGAGGTAGAGTATATAACAGAAAATTACAAAAAGCAACAAATAAGGGTAAAAGAAAGGAAGAAGTATATGGAAGAAAAAATTGAAAAAATAATAAAAGTATTGCAGGATTTACCATGTTGGTGTTGGGAATTTATTAAAAGAGAAATAGATAGCTGCTATGAAAAAGAACAAAGAAATAATGTCCCTAACTCACAATTAGGAACATTAAAAGAGATTTTAAAACATTGGAGTGATAACTTATCCAAATATAAAATTTGAAATATGTACCATAAATTCATTACCTTCAGTAACAATTGGAATGAATGTATTTTGGGAAATGTTTTCAATGTTTGGATTAGAAGAGCACCATTCTTCTATTGGAGTATTAAAGATATAATCACCTTTATGTAATTCATACCATTGCTTATTGGGTAAATTAACAAATACACGCATTATTTTCACTATGATCACCACCTTTCAAGTGTGATTATATAGCAGAAAAATGCAAAATACAACAAATAAAAGTAAAGGAAAGGAGGAGGTATATGGAAGAAAATCTATCAAGTATAAGGTTAAAAGAGAATGGAATTTTTATATGGATTCAATTTAAAGAAAAAAATAAAACTATATACATAATTGAACGAAGGTCAGATTTTGAAAAAAGTATAAGAATAGATGAAGATGAGAACGGCAATTCAACAATTTCAACTATTCTTATAGAAAAAGATCAAATTACATCTACTGGACCTGTTCCTTTATATAATTAAAAAAGCAGAAAAAGAAGCTTTGAGCAAAAAGCGGAAAGGAGAAAAATATGAACTATAATCAAAATGAAACAATTTCAGAGGTACTACAATCAATAAGCATAATGTTACTTGCGGCTTCAATAATTATTACTACATTTAAAATATCAAAGTTGCAAAAGCAAGTCAATTCATTTAGTAATGTTTACTATGAATGCAACAACACCAATTGTAACAGCAATAATATTGAAAATTAAATTAAGTTTAAAGGAGGGAAGAGAATATGACACATAGGCAATACGAAGATATTATAATGGTTTTGCAAATAGTAAGTACAATATTGATGCTAGGTGTAATAGTTTTAAATGTGTTAAAGATAAAAGAGGAATCATCTGAAAAAATTGATAATACCTATTATGAAAGCACCAACAGCAGCAACAGTATTAATTATACTAATAATTAAATTGCGGTTGTCACGTTTTTCTTGCTTTGTACTTTCTTGTTTAAGATATTCAATTAAATCTTCATTACTTATATTAGAAACACCTTTTGAAATATTTTGAGCAGTTTTAGATAGTTTTTGAAAATCGAGTTCACGAGAACGTTGAAAATTCATATTTAATATAATCACCTCCATGAGGTAATTATATAGCAAAAAATGACAAAAAACAATAAAAGGAGGGATTAAAGTAATGAAAATTAATAATTATAAAAAATAATGCGACACGATCACAAATAAAAGAAGGAGGTAATGATATGGAAGAAGCTATTTTACAGGAACAAAAAAGAACGAATGCTTTACTAGAAGAAATATTGCATCAAGAGAAAAATCAATATGAACTATTAACAATAGAACAGATACATCGAGAATTTAATATAGGAGTTAATAAGCTTCAAAAAATGTTCGGTGATCCGAAATTAGCAGTTCAAAGATACACAGTTCCTTTTAAAGTAACAAGAAAAGCATTTCAAGATTATATATCAGAAAGTCATGATTACTTAAGCGATAGAAAATAAACATCTTTAAAAGAAAGGGGATGAAAACAAATGAAGAAAAAAATAAAAAACAAAATATATGAATTAATCGGAAGAACTATAGTATTGTTAACAATATGGGGAATAAGTGTGTTCGGACTATATAATTTAATGATATTCATATTAGACAACTGCTGCACCACACTAACATAGGAAAGGAAATATTATGGAAGATTTTAATAAAGAAGAGCTATATCTCATGGGTTCAATAATCGCTAATAGATTTGATGAGGTACAGTCAGCAATCAATAATTTTTATAGGGATAATGAAATAAAAACTATATTCTTAGAGGAATTAGAAGAGTTGAACTCTATAAAAAGCAAAATAGAAATAAAACTTGGAATAAGGAAAGGAGAAAAAGATGTTACTAAATAGAAAATTGAAGGAAGAAAAAAATAAAAATGATCAAAAAGATATTGTAATTAAGGAGTTAAAGACAAAAGTTAAAACACTTCGAGAAGAAAAAGAAGATTTAAGAGAAATTTTAGATAATACTAGGGAGCAGAATTGCTATTACCGTTTAATTTTTGAAAATTTAGAAAAGGCTTTAAAAGAATCAAAGTATGGAACTTATATAAAATTGCTTGATTTTAAAAATAAAGTAGAAAAAGAGTTATCTAGTCTATAACCCATAGATAACTCAAAAACTGGAGCTTAACGAATAAGCTTATTACTAATATTAGCATAAAATTTTATAAAAATCAATAGGCGGAAAGGAATTTTATGGAAGAAAAAGCGAAAATAACCAGTATTTCTACTGAACCTATAACAGGAATTACAAGGGTTACATTAGAATTTAAGAATAGAGATATACGAAGAGCTATTGAAAATTACAGGGACAAGCTATTAAAAGTAACTATAGAAAAATACTACGAAAAAAGATCCTTAACTGCTAATTCTTACGCATGGCATCTTATAACAGAATTAGCGAATGTAATGAGAATGAAAAAAGAAGAAATGTATTTATTGAAGCTTAAAGATTATGGACAATCAGAACTTGTTTTGATTACAGCGGAAGCAGACCCGAAAAAGTATTTTAAATATTTTACAGAAGAAGGCAGAACAAAAGTAAAAGGAAAAGCTTATGTTTGGTATAAAGTTTATAAAGGGACAAGCGATTATAATACGAGAGAAATGTCTATCTTTATAGATGGACTTGTTCAGGACTGTAAAGACCAGGAAATTGAAACTAAACCAAAAGAAGAAATAAATTCTTTATTAAAGGAGTGGAGCAAAAGATGTTAGTAAGAGATTTATCAAAAAGTTTTCATCCAGTACCTAAACCAAAGGATATAGAAAAAATGAGGAAAGAAAAACCAAAAACTATTTCAAAGAAAAGTAAAAAACTTGCTAAACTTGAAAAAGATAGATTCAGTATAATAACAAAAGAATTCGATAAGTGTTACGTATGTAGAAGAGAAGTTAAAAATTTAGAAAAGCATGAGGTATTTGGTGGACGTAATAGACAGACCAGTATGAAATACGGATTAGTTATTCCAGTTTGTAGAACTTGTCATAGCTTAATACCAGAAATGAAACCTTTGAATGAAAAATTACATAAAGTTGGACAAAAAGCATTTGAAAAAAAGTATAAAAACGAAAACTTTACAGAGATATTTGGAAAAAACTATTTATAGGATGGCAAAGATGAGCTATTTTATTTCAATTTTAATATTTTACATAATCTTAAAAGCAAGTGTGAAAATAGCAATAGTATTTTTAAATAATAAAGGAAGATTGGAAAAAACAAAAAATTACAATAGTGTAAAGAAACCTAGATCAATATCATTACTAATAATAGCTTGCGTTCCTATTTTAAGGTCGATATTCATATTAGCAATATACTTTATATGTTTCTGTAATGAAGAAAATTTTAATAAAATAATAGGAAAATAATCAACTGGCTAGGCACAAAACTAGCCCTTAAATTTTACGAAAGGAGAAAGTATTTTGGAAAAATTAGAAAAAAATAGCTTTCTAATGTACACAGATTACGATGAACACTTTGATTTATTATCAGATGAAGAGGTTGGAAAGCTCATGAGAGCAATAATTAAATATGAGAAAACAGGAGAAGTTCCACAGCTTGATGGAATGATGAAAATGGCTTTCTCTTTTATTAAAACACAATTAGATATAGACAGAGAAAAATATGTGAAAAAATGCAATAGAAATAAAGAAAACGGAACAAGAGGAGGAAGACCTAAAAACCGAGAGGTTAAAAATGAAACCGAAAAAACCGAACGGTTTTTTAAATAACCAAACGGTTTTAAAAAAACCCGATAATGATAATGAAGATGATAATGATAATGATAATGATAATGTTGTTGTTAGTAATTTAAAAGATGAAGATGTAGCAAAAATAGATAAACTAATGATTGAATGTCTAAACACCACCAACACTAACAATATTCTAGAATGTGCAGATTATCTATTGAAAATACCAATAGAGCTTATTGAGTATGGTCTGAAAAAAGCATCAAGAGTAGCAAACCCTAGTTGGAAATATGCAATGAAAATTTTAGACGATTATGTTCGCAAGAAATTTACAACAATAGAACAAGTTAAAGCAGACGAACTGAAATATCAAAGTGAAACAAAATCAAAGTCTGAAAAAAAGAACAATTTTAAACAAAGAGAATATGCAACTGAGGATTTGAAACGTTTGTATGTCAATGTTGGAGGAAAAACATGAACAAATTTTACAATTATACCAACAGAACTCAAATACCTATTTATGCGAAAATGAAACCTGCTCCAGAAGGTAGTCATTTGGTGAAATACAAAAAAGAAAAGGAATACGATTATTATATTTGCGATAATTGCGGAAAAGAAATAAGAATTTTAAAGGAAAAATATAAAATGACAGGAGGCATAGTAACAGTTCCACCTTCTTTGACAAAGAAAACAGAGATTAAATTAGCTTTGTGTAATAAATGCTTAAAAGAAGTAATAGAAGTATTTTCAAACGGAGGATAAAGTTATGCACGATGATGAAAATTGTAAATTTTATGGGGAAAATGGAATCGTAGACTTAACAATAAAAGAGAATTTGATTTTGAAAGAGTTGTTAAAAAATAAAGGAGAAATAGTAACTTACGAAGATTTGTGCATGCTTTTATATAACGACAATGTTGATGATTATTATAAGTACAGCATAAGATGCACCTTGTTTAGATTGAGAAATAAACTAAAGGATGTATTTATACAAAATGTAAGAGGTAAAGGATATGTAATAGAGTGAAACTGAAACAATGATTAAGTATTAAGTGAGGTTTAATTAGAATATGGATAAAATTGAAGTAGGAGAATATGTAAGAACTAAGCTAAGTATAGGCAAAGTTAAAAGCATAGGTGGACTAGAGAACGAGTTAGTTTATTTTAAAAATTGTAATGGTTTAAAGTGTGTTGAGAAAAATGAAATAGTCAAACATTCTAAAAACATAATAGACCTAATAGAGGAACGGAGATTATGTGAATGGATATAAAGTTGTGATGGATAATTTAGAAAGCAGAGAATATGGGAAATATGTAGATGTTTATTTTCCTTCACAGAATTTAGAATTAAATTTTTTAGAACATATATTTGAAAAAGATATAAAATCAATAGTAACAAAAGAACAATTTAATCTTGTAAAGTATGAGGAGAGAATATGAGAGAAATAGAATTTAGAGCGAAAAGAATAGATAACGGCGAGTGGGTATATGGTTCATATATGTATTGGAATGATAATACTGGAAACCCAATGAAACATACTTTTAATGAACGACATTTTATTTATGCTTACTATTGTCCTGATTTTAATTTAGGAGGCTGGGATACGATAGAAGTAAATCCAGAAACAATAGGACAATATACGGGTTTAAAAGACAGAAATGGAAAAAAGATATATGAGGAGGATATAGTTCAGATAGATGTAGATAGAGCACTTGTTACATATTCGGATGAATGTTCTGGTTATATATTAAAACCGATTGGAGAGTATTATTTTGACAGCCCAATATTAGCAGAGAATATGGATTTAGAACTAGAAGTAATAGGAAATATACATGACAATATAGAATTGTTAGGAAGGTGAGTAATATGTTGAAAATAAAAGACAATATTGATTTGAAAGAGCTAGAAAAGTTTGGATTTAAAAAACAGCCAAGACCTTATAAAGGATACTATCTCTGCATCGCCAGAGGCTGTAAGATTGTTTTTATCTTATCAAAAGAAGCTGGTAATAGGATAATGATTGATAAATGGCATTATGATGATCCACGAGTACATAAACAACCGAATTGCAAATATAGAAGCGGTAAAATGGTTGAAGATGTTATATATGAGCTAACAAAAGCAAATTTAATAGAGCAGACTGATGTTTAGAAAAAGAGTAGAGGTGAAAGGTAAATGATCAGTAAAGAGGAATTAGAAGCTTATAATTGGTTATGCGCATTAGAGGTAAATAGTGAAGCGGAAGCTACTAATAAAGAAATATGCTTAGATTTGTTAGATAAATACAAATTTGATGAATATTTTAGAAGAAAAAAAGAAGCGGAAGCATGGAAAATAAGGTAGGTGCATTGGAAATGTTAAGTAAAGAAGAGATAGAAGAAGCAAAAGAAAGAATTTCAAAAGGAATAGAAGATGTTTGTTTTAGCACATTATATAGTCAAGAAGAAAATGAAGCAGATGAAAAAATATTATTACAATACATAAAAGATAATCCAGATTTCGGAACGATACAGGCAATTATAATAGACTATAAGAATATGTTAGATAATTAAAACAAAAGAAATATGAAATAGAGGTGATGTAGAAATGGATTTAGATGATGAGGAATTAGAAGCAACCAGAAAATTATACGGATTACAAAAAGCGGATTTAGAAAAAGCAATAGATTTTTTAGAAAAAATTGCAAAAGAATATAAAACCTTTGGTGATTTGGATAACCCTGAATTTGAAGATGGCAAAAAAATATATACATCTATAAAAACGGTATTAGAAGCTTTTAAAGAATTACAAAAAGAGAACAAGTCTTATAGAAGTCAATTAAATGGTGCTTTTGACAGAGGTTTTATACCCAAAAAGAAGATAGAAGATGAGATAAGTCAAATAAATGATTGCATTTATGATTATAGTTCAAGTGAAGTTGTAGAAATTTTACAAGAATTACTGGAGGATTAATTTAATGGAATTAGAAGAGGCAATAGAAAACGTAAAAAGATTTAATGAAGAAAATAAATTTAGAGATTGTGGAGTTTTAAATAATTCAATAGAAACAGTATTAGGAGCATTAGAACGGTTATAAAAATTTAGCGAATAAAAAAATATTTGATGAAAGTGAATTTGTAAATAATATATGCAATCATAGATGCATTAAGAATACGGAAATATTAGAAACGCGAGAAAATTCAATATCTAAAAAGGAAATAGAAGAAAAGCTTGAAGATTATAAAGAAAGAAAAAGATATTATGAGGATGAAGGCATTAAAAAAGACAATGAATATTTTGCAATAAAAGTAATTATTGATTGTTTACAGGAATTATTGGAGGAAAAATAATATGCAAAATATAGACAAAAGATGTGGCAACTGTGGAAAGTATCCATTTTGCAAAGAAACAGATGGTGCAGGTGGATATTGTGAAAATTGGATAAGAAAATTAAATAAGGAGGCTACAAATGAACAGAGAGGATTTAAAAAGCTATAAATATAATCAACAATGGATAGAAGGTAGATTAGAGTATATAGAAAAATATAAAGCAAGTGTAACTCATATTACAGCAATTATTTCTGATATGCCGTTTGGAAGCAAAAAAATTGAAGATAGTACGGCAGAGAAAATAGCAAACCTATGTGATTATATAGATGATCTATTGGAAAGAATTAATAAACAGAATGAAAAGCAGAAAGAAATTTTAAATCAAGTAGAAAAAGTAAGTCAGCCATATAGATTAATTTTAGAAAAAGTTTACATACAAGGAAAATCATTAGTAACTGTAGCTAGTGAAATGAGTTATACATATGATTACATGAAGCATATTCATGGAATTGCATTATTAAAATTTGATGAAATTGAAAAACATGACACCAAATCTTACTGAATAACACCTTAAAATATGATAATATATAAACTGAAAAAAATGCAACTAATTAATATTAATATTGCTAGATATTGATATTAATAAAAGACGACCTCCTCCTTAAAATAAAGTAGAAATACAAGAGTCTGATAGCTCTTGTATTTTTTGTAAAGGAAAAACTATGTTAAGATGTATAGAAACAAACAAACCATGCCCAGCAAGCAACAAACGATGCAAAATATGTAAATTAGATTTTTGTAAGGAAACGATAAATATGCTAGAAATTCAAGAAAGAAACGTAAGAAAAGAAAAAATAGAAAAACTAAATAAGCTTTTACCAGAACAGTGTAGAAATTGTTCATTTTTAGAAATAATTGATTTAGACAATAAAAAGGTAAAATGTGCATATTTAGTAAAGAATGAATGTTTAATAGGAGCTAATATGAAGCGATGCAAATCAAAAGAAGAGCCAGAAGAAAATATTACAATTGGGAAGCGGAAATTGCAAAAGGTAATACTGATAAATTTTATAATTCAACTGATTGGGAAATATTAAGAGAAGAAGTACTTAAGAGAGATAAGGGAAAATGTCAATTCTTTATGGGAAAATGGAACGATGGAAAACACTTTCCAGATAAAATAAAAATAGTAAATGCAAACACAGTGCATCACATAGTACCAATTAAAGAAAGACCCGATTTAGCATTAGACATTAACAATTGCATAAGCTTAAGTTTTGAAGCACACGAAATAATAGAAGATAGGCACAGGTGGACATGGAGAAAAAAGAAAAAACCACTAACAAAGGAGCGATGGTAATGGTTAAAGTAATATGTGGAATGATAGGAAGCGGAAAGACAACATACGCATTAAATAATAAAAAACCAGATGACATATTATTAGATTGGGATATTTTAGATGAAGCATTCAGAACAAATAATTCTGTATGGGTAAAAGGTGCACAAGATATACTATTGGAATACTTTAACAATAAAAATCAAAATATATGGTATATAACAACTATGTTAGGAAGCGATGAAAAAGAGATATTAGCGAGAATAAAAGAAGTAGAATATATCTGGATAAACACAACAAAACGTCAATGTCTAAAGAATATAAAAGCAAGAAATAGGAACAATGAAGCAAACAATATAGATGAATTAGTAAAAGCTAATGAGAGAATATATAACAGTTACTGTAATAATTCAGACATTAGATACAAAGTGATAGAAGTATTTGATAGTGAGGAGCGATGGTGAATGAAACTAGAACATTTAATTAAAGCATACAAACTAAATAATATAAATGTAGAAGTTAAAGATATGAATACTAAAGAAGAAAAAGCAGGAGTGATAAATTTCGACAAAGGAATAGCTGCAAGTTATTTATTAGACGATAAAGAAACAGTAGTAGCAATGAAGATGTTTTTTAATTGTATAGCTACAAATAAACCAAAGATACAGAACCAAATAGAATATGTAATAGAAGTGATAAACATAATACAGAAGACAATCATGCTATTATCAAATATACCACAAAAAGAATGTAATATGATACTTGAAAAGCTTGGGCTGTTTAATAATACATTCCAGAAGCGGAAAGAGAATAAAGCATTTAGATTATAGTTATGAGATAGAAGTAATAGATGGATTGCTATGCTTAAATATAAATGAGAATGATACAAATAAAGATGAAGCGGAGAGCTGAAAGAAATAAATTTAAAAGTAAGCTAAAGAACAGGAAACAAAGTAAACAAGCATAGAAGCGGAAATGAAAAAAGCCCCCCTCAAAATCTAGAGCTTTAAGTAGCTTAGGGCGAGCGGAGGTGTGGGGTAGACTGTCCAACTTTTTTCAATTCTATGTGCGTGAAAGGGGTATAATATGTCAGAAAAACAAAATAAAAACGTAGAAAAAAAGACGAAAAAGAAAGCGAAACCTAAAGTAAAGAGTGAAGAGGAAGAAAGAGAAGAATTATTAAAAGAAAAACTATCAAAAATAAAAGAAGATTTACAAAATCAATTAATTAGTCAAAATAAATTCGGTGCACAATTCGATGATTTGATAGAGCATTATTTATACTTAGTGGAGCTAAAAGATGTTTTAAAATTTGATATTAAAGATAATGGAATAAGATATGAGGTTAAAACTGGTAACGGATATACTACAGTAAAAGCAAATGAGAGTGTTAAAAATCTAGCGACAATAAGTAGTGAAATGAGAAAAATTTTAGAGGATTTAGATCTAAAAGAACCAGAAACAACAATGATAGATGAGAATGCAGCTAAAGAGGGTGAAGGAGATGATTTGCTGTAAAGAAATTGACGAATACATAAAATTCGTCGAAGAAAATCCAAACGAAACTGATGACGAAATAAAATTATTAATTAAAAATATAATAAAGCCGACATTGTCAAGAGACGATGTCTTTTTTGATGGAGAAACGTATTACAAATGTTTAAAATATTGTGAAAAATGGTATTATGCAATGTTTCCTTTCCAAAAATTCATATACGCACTATTTTTCATATATAAAGATAACACAAAAGATTCAGTATTATTTAGAGAAATTTTTATACTTATGGGAAGAGGAAATGGAAAAGATGGTATGATAATGCCTCTTGCTAATTTTCTTCAAACCCACCATTACGGAGTAAAAAATTATCATATAGACATCGTAGCGAATTCAGAAGATCAGGCAATTAATTCATTCAAAGTTGTCTATAATATGCTAGAAGCAAATAAAGACACAATGAAAAAATATTTTTACTGGAACAAAACAGTAGTAGTAAATAAACAGACACATTCTATATTAAGATATAATACGGCTAATGCAAAAACAAAAGATAGCAAGCAAACAGGTATGATAATCTACAATGAATATCATGCTTATGAGGATTATAAACAGATAAATGTTTTTAAATCTGGATTAGGAAAAGTAAAAAATGCAAGAATAGTTATAATTACAACGAATGGAAAAGTAAGAGGTGGACCTCTTGATGAAAAAATATCAATTGCTAATGCAGTACTGAATAAAGGCATTAAATTTGCTAAAATTTTACCAATTATATATAAAATCAATAAAGAGGAGTTTGTGGACATTCCAATGAAAAAATATCTACAAACAGGCAATGAAGAAGATATTGATATAACATATTGGGTTCAGGCAAATCCAAGCTTAAGATTTATGCCTTCACTTCGCGAAGAGATAATAAATGACTATATAGATATGACAAATAGTCCGTCATATAAGACGGAATTTTATGCAAAAAGAATGAATTTGCCTCAACAGGACGAAGAATTAGTAGTTGCAGACTGGAATGATATATTAAGAGCATCTTATTCAGATGTAGAAAATGAAATTCCTAGAGATACACCGAAAGCAGAAGGTCAAAAAGCAATAATAGGAATAGACTACGCTTCTTTAAATGACTTCGCAAGTGCAGGATTTTTAACCAAAGTGAATGACGAATACGTGTGGCGACAAAGAACATGGATTTGCAAAAAAAATAAATTCTTTAATGATATTAAATTTCCATTTGAAAATGCTGGACAACCTGGATATGAGGATTTTGTAGTTGTAGAAACAGAAAGCATAGATGCAGAAGAAATTATTATGTGGCTTATTTCAGAATCAACTAACTATAATGTTCAAAAATGGATTATGGATATGTATCGATTCATACTGTTAAAAAGTGTATTTGAAAAACACAATATTTCAATTGAAACAAAAGAAAATCCTTATGGGGAAGTAAGAATGATAAGAAGATATGACAGCATTATGGCAATTGTAGCTCCGAGAATAGAAGTAGCTTTTGCAAATGGAAAAATAAATATAGGAAATAGTGCAATAATGAGATGGGCAATCAATAATACAGCAATCAAAGAAGGAAAAGACGGAAATAAAAAATATGAAAAAATAGAACCTAAATTAAGAAAAAATGATCCATTTATGGCTCTAGTAGCTGCTATGAGTGGGCAAGAATTGTTAGAAGAAAAGATTATTTATGTATAATAGGGGGTGATTAAGTGTTTTTTAATAAAAAGAACAAGGACGAAGAATACATGGAAGTGCTACTTGGGAAAAACAACAAAGATGAATATATCTATACTCTAGCGGAAGCTCATGCAATAGATTTAATTGCAAAAACAATTTCTAAGTGCGAAATACAAGTATTTGCAAAGAATAAAGAAGGAAAAATTGAGGAAACGAAAAACGATCTTTATTGGACATTAAATTTACAACCGAACCTCTATGAAACTGGTACAAGGTTTATATATAAGTTGGTAACAAAGTTACTAACGGATAAGAAAGCATTAGTTTTAATAAATCAAGACCACAGAAGAAATCTCCTTCTATATGTAGCAGATGAATTTAAAATGAATACATCATTACTGTATGGAAAAACCTATTCAGATATAGAAATATCTGACGATGACGGCAATATACTTTCAATAAAAAAACCATATGATTATGAAAATTCAATGTATTTTTCTATAAGAAATGATAAATTACATACGGCTTCTATAAATTTTAAAAAAAATATGAGTAGTTTGCTAAATGCAGCATCAAAAGGTTTCTCAAGAAAAAATAATCCTAAATGGAGATTAAAGTTTCCAGGAAATCAACCTAAAATAATGGATCAGGAAACTCAAAAACCTGTAAGCTATGATGACTATAAGAACAAAATAACAGAAGGATTAACTGGAGATGAGGAAGCAATAGTAATGCTATCAGAAGCATTTGATTTGGTAAATTTGAATCAAGAAAGTTACGACAATAAGGCAGCAGATGATTTGACTGCAATAATTAAACAAACAGGCGATGAAGTTGCAAAAGACTGGAATATACCTCTTGATGTATTTTACGGAAATAAAACAGAAAAATCTACAGGAACGAATGACTTTATAACTTTTGCAGTAGAGCCACATTTTAAAATTTTAGAAGATGGATTAAATGTTGGACTAGTAGGAAAAAAGGATTTTATAAAAGGAGAATACGTTGCCTTCAACAAAAACAATATATGTCATAAAGATATATTAGAATCAGCAAATGGCATTGATAAATTAACAGCAGATGGATTTAGCAGAAATGAAATTAATAAGTTATTAGGGTTGCCGAAGATTAATGAAGCTTGGGCTGATGAGCATAATATAACTAAAAATTATGGAAGAGTGAAAGGGGGTGCAAAAGAAGATGGAAGAGGAGATGAATAATTATCCTAAACTTGTAAAAAAAAGCGAAACGGAAACAGAACTATATATATATGGCCCGATTGAAGAAAGAACAGTGGGAGATGTATTCTGGGAAACAGGTCAAGATAAAGTTGGGGCATTTTCATTAAAGGAATTATTAAAAAATATAGACACACCGAATTTAACAGTTAGAATTAATTCCTATGGTGGAAACGTTTCTGATGGTCTTGCAATATATAGTTTATTATCTGAATTTAAGGGACACTTAAAAACTATTGTTGATGGTTTTGCATGCAGTGCAGCATCAGTTGTTTTCATGGCAGGCGAAGAAAGAGTAGTACCAGAAAGTGGTTTACTTATGATACATAATGCTTGGGGAGAAGTAACAGGAGATTCAAATGCAATGAAAAAAGCATCAGAGGATCTTGCTAAAATAACACAGCCGTCACTAGATATTTATGTCAAAAAAACAAAATTATCAGAAAAAGAATTGAAAGAAAAGATGGATAGAGAAGAATGGATTACATCTCAAGAAGCTTACGAGTGGGGATTTTCTACGACTATGGAGAAAAAAGGTGAATATATGCAAGCATTGGAAGCCGATTTTGTTCATGGTTTGGTTATCAAAAACAAAGAACTTCAAAAGCAGGTTGAAGAATTAAAATCTCAAGAAAAAGGATCTACAGATGTGATTAAAGAAGCAGTAAGAGAATTAGAACAAGCAAACGAAAAAATGCTTAAAGAACTTCTTGATGTAAAATCAAAAGTAGAACCTACAAAAATATTAGATACTTCGATTAAAGAAGACTCATGGGAGTCTTTTTTTAGTGCAAAAAAATAAGAAAGGAAAGGTAAAAGATATGAAATTTGATAAGAAAATAATGGAAGATTTAATAAAGGAGTTAAATGATGCTCCCGCAGAACAAAAATCAGAAAAGATTATTGAAACAGTACAGAAAATTATAGACAATGAATATGCTCAAACAATAAGTGAATATCAAAAAGAATTTGAAGAATATTCTGCATCAAAAGAAAATGATAAGAAATTTGGGTTAAGACATTTAACAGAGCAAGAAAAACAATGGATTGATAGAGCAATCAAACAAGAAGATACTTCAAGCTTAAAAGGAAAGGAAATAGATTATTTACCTGAAACAACAGTAAGCTATATATTTGAAGATTTAAAAACAGAACATCCTTTATTCCAATACATAGATTGGGCTCCAGCAGGAGTAAAAAAATGGTTCATTTCTGAAAGAAGCGGAAAAGCTTCATGGGGTAAATTAACAAGAACTATCATCGATCAGGTTGAAGCAACTGTTAGTACATTAGATATGGAAGTGGCTTCTCTATCAGCGTTTATGTTTGTACCTGAAGCAATTATAGATATGGGTTATCAGTGGATAGATAAATTTGTAAGAACCGTTATTCTTGAAGTAAATGAAGAAGGTATTGAAGAAGGTATTATAGCTGGAAATGGTAAAGATGCTCCTATAGGAATGCTTAAAGATTTAAAAAAAGCAGTACAAGAAGGAGTTTATCAAGATAAAACAGCAGTTGAAGTAACTGACTTCGGACCAGATGACTTCGGAACAAAAGTATTACCTACATTAAACAAAGATGGAAAAAGAAATGTAGATACAATTGTAATTATAGCTAATCAAAAAGAACTTGACACTACAATATATAAAGCAACACACGTTTTAGGTTTTAACGGATATGTCAAAGCAGACAACTATAAAAACTTCGTATATGTAGCAAGTCCATCTGTTCCAGAACATAGAGCCATCGCTTATGTTCCAAAGAAATATGTTTGTGGTATTTCAAGGATGGGTATCAAATATAGCGATGATTACAAATTCTTAGAGCAATTAAGAACATATATAGTAAAGACTTATGGTAACGGAAGATTAAAAGACAATAATGATGCGGTTGTGCTAGATATAACAAATCTTAAACCATTAATACCAACTGTTTCAACAGAAACAGTTTCACCCTAGTTCAGCCACCGAAACAATAACGGTGGCTATTCCAGATGGTGAGAGTGTAGCCTTAGGTAGTAAACAAGTAAAAGACCTACAAGAAAATATAACACTCGAAGGGGATAAGATAAAGGGTACATCAAAATATTTAGCAGAGTTTAACGATTATTCACAAGGTGCAAGTGGAAATTTCATTTGCATAAAAGTAAATGAAGCAACAGAAGGAAAGACTGTAACTTGCAAGATGACAGGCACAGGTAAGACAACACAAGAAAAAACATTAGACGAAGATGGTCTTTTAGTGGCTAAAATTGAAAACATAAATAATAAGATCATATTTACGAATGGAGATACGACTAAAACACTAGATTTAACTTCAGTAGAGCTAAAACAGGCAAGTGAGGCAGCCAGAACAGAAAAGAAAATAGCAAAGAAATAAAGAGGTGTATATATGGAAAATACACAGATAAATAATATTCTGAAAGAGGTTAAGAATGAACAGCACCCTTTAGAAGACGAAGAAACCTTAAATGGATATATAAATGATGGAATAGGAGATATTAATGAATTTTCAGGAGCGGATATTGATTATGAAAAAGATACAGTAGCAAAAAGTTTATTAAAAAACTATGTTTTCTATGCTAGATTTAAAAGATTAGCAGAATTTAAACAATTATATGTAGGGGAATATGCTTACTTACAGGCAAAGTATTACAGACCTCCCAGTATATAATGATGGTTTTTTTAAACTTTTTGCTATAAAACAAACCGATACAAATTTTCCAGTAGAGTATCTACAGGACATGAAAAAGCCCGATATTTGGTTTGAGGAATTATCTATTTCAGATAGATTAAAATTTGAAGCCGAAGAAAGACACAAGAATATCACCTATAAAATTAGAATTCCACAGATGAAGGAAATAAATTCGCTATGCGTTGTCAAGATTGGAGAAGAATATCACAAAGTCTACAATGCTTATCATTTCACCAATAAAGACGGAATTAAACAAACAGACTTAACCTTAGAAAAATATTCAAGAGTAAAATTGGAGGAAGAACTATGACAAAAGAAGAATTAGTCAAACTTTTAGAAAGCTTAGGTGTACCAATAAGCGACTCAACCCCCACAGATGACGATATGGAAGAAGAAATTAGAATACATTATTGGGACTACATATGGGAAGATTTAACGGCTAGTGGGAAAGAATACACTTGTAAAGTCACATATCAAATATCTGTTGTAGCCGATAGACCAAGACATCCGATTTTACTAAAGCTAAAAAAAGAATTAAATAAAAAAGGATTACATCCAGACATCCGACATGAATATATACCTGGTACAAGGAGAGTGCATTCTTTCTTTCCACTAGAAGTATTAGAAAATATTGGAGGAACAAATGAGTCAAAGAAAACATAGAATTCGTAGTTATTCAGGATTTGAAGCATTATCAGAAATCATAAAAAAATACATAGATGCAGCTGATAATGTAATGGACGTATTAGAGGTAGGAGCTAAAGAATTACTTAACGATGCCTTAAAACTTCCTAAACCAATGTCAGAAATAAAAGCCTCAGGATATACACATCTAGTTAGAAGCTTCGCATACGAGAGGAAAGAAAATGAAATTGAATTTGGATGGAGAAAATATTATGGTCCAATACTTGAAAATGGAAGTGTGAAAATGAATGCTTATCCACATCTAGGTCCATTGTTCAATAAAAACAAAGAAAAATATTATAAAAAAATGCTTACTTTTGCAGGAATAAAAACCTGATAAAAGTAAGCATTTGATTTTAGAAAGGAGAATCAATATGGGAGACCGTACAATTGTAACAAAAAAACCACCCTATAAAGAAACGATAGGGGCTCAGTATTATTGCTTTAATAAACCAGATGAGGGAGTAGATTTCGATGAAACAAAATACGAAGATGAAACAAACAAAGAAGAAACTGTAAAGCAAGTAACTATAACTGAAAATGCAGAAAGTGCAGTTATAATGTCAAGCGGAAAAGCTTACGATACACGCAATCAAACAACTTATGTAGATATTGAAGTAGAAAAAATCGCAACAGATGCAGACGATTTAGCTAGAATGAGGGGAGATTTAGTAGATACAGGAGGCTTAATTCAAACCCCAATAAGTTCAAAAAGGCCATTCTTTGCATATGGAAAAGTTGTAGAACTTTCTGGAAACAATCGTAGGTACGATTGGTATCCAAAATGTCAACTTATTGAGAATACAGATGAAACGAAAACGAGAGGAGAGAACTTTGAAGAACAAACTGACACATTAAGAATTAGAGCTTATGCGTTTGACAAAGATCAAAAAATGGTAAAAAATTCTGTTGATACATCGACCGCTAACTTCCCAGAAGGATTAACAGAAGAACAATTTTTCAAAAAACCAATCATTACAAAAGAAGATTTAGCATCGGCAACTACGCCCTAGTTCAGCCACCGAAACAATAACGGTGGCTATTCCAGATGGTGAAAGTGTAGCCTTAGGTAGTAAACAAGTGAAAGATTTACAAGAAAATATAACACTTGAGGGAGATAAGATAAAAGGTACATCAAAATATTTAGCAGAGTTTAACGATTATTCACAAGGTGCAAGTGGAAATTTCATTTGCATAAAAGTAAATGAAGCAACAGAAGGAAAGACTGTAACTTGCAAGATGACAGGCACAGGCAAAACTACACAAGAAAAAACATTAGACGAAGATGGTCTTCTAGTGGCTAAAATCGAAAACATAAATAATAAGATTATATTTACAAATGGAGATACGACTAAAACACTAGATTTAACTTCAATAGAGCTAAAACAGGCAAGCGAGGCAGCCAGAACAGAAAAGAAAATAGCAAAGAAATAAAGAGGTTTAAGACCCTTTTTAATTTAATTAATGTTAAATTATTAATAAAAAAATAAAAAGCCCTAAAAACGATTTTAAGAGGTCGTTTATAGGGCTTTTATAAAAATATCGGAGGAAATTATGGAAATCACATTAAGAAATGGAGAAATTATAAATTTAGATTGGAATCCAATTATTTTAGAATATTTAGAAGAATATGAAGGCGGAATTGAACAATTAAGAAAAGATATAGAAAATAAAAATTGTAGATTTCGTACTTTTAATTTTATTACATATTGTGTTATTGCTGCGGTATACCCAAGGGAAATAAGCTATACAGAAGCGGTTTCCTTAGTAGATATAAATGATTTAGATAAAATAGTTAATTTTATTGTACAAAATGTAAATAGTATGACACAAACATTTAATGTAGATAAAAAAAGTGTTATGCAGGGTAGGAAACATAGAAAATAATTATTTGCGATATTTTTATAAAAATTATTTACAATTTGTTAAATAAATGTTATAATAACATTAGCTAGCAACGTATGAAGTCAATATGTGTTACCGAGATATGTACCCGCATATCTCATTTTTTATATAATAGGAAAGTCATAGAAATTATAAAGCATATATCATGTTTACATAATAACACAAATAGACTAAAGCAAAGATGCGTTTAGCCTTATGTAAACTATTTAATTGTAAATATATTAATTATCCTTATAAATATGATGAAAACCTCTCTTTGACACATAATCAATTGGAACACATTTATCAAATTTACATTTTGCACAAATAGTGTAAGGAGGAGTGGAAATAGGCAAACCATTCCATTCATCTTCCTGCTCAAATTCTAAAACAGCTTCAATTGGTGCATCAAATTTATATTTACATTTTGGACAGATGTAAGCAACTGTTTTGTAACTTATGTCAAATGGAAAAGAAGTAAAGTCAAACATAATAAAAACTCCTTTTTAGTTAATACAGAGGACAAAATTCATTGGGGTATCACATTTAGGACAATTATAAGGATCTCTATGAAAAGCCATAGATATACTAACACGATGTTTCAAAAGTTGTTTTCTAAAATTTCTACAATGTTCTTTGATTAAAAGGTTCATTTTAGGGTAAATAGAAGGTTTTTTTCTATAAAAACCATAATATCTAATTATTTTAAATTGAGTAGGCAAAAGATGTCTTAACAAAGTAATAATAAATTGAGAAGCAGATAAGGTGACTTCATGATATTTATTATCTTTATGGTCAATATAGGAAAAAGTAACATGAGAACCGTCATAATTAACAATTCTATTTTCACTAATAGGAACTCTACCACAGTATCTAGTGACATATTCAATACCTGATTTTAAATCTTTAAATTCTTTAGGTTCAGCATAAACATAAAAACCATGAGGATATTTACGATAAAGAAAGTTTTTATTTTCATCAAAAGATTTACCTAATTCTTTAGAGAGAAGGTCAAGGAGAATTTTTTGAAAGCGGAGAGAAAGAGCCTCATAGTCAAAGAACTCACAAGGTTTACAAGAATTATCATCACCTATTTTAAGTTCAGCAATAAGAATATGGATGTGAGGATTCCATTTTAAATCTCTACCAAAGGTATGAAGGAAAGCAAAGAAACCAGGAGAATACTTAATTTTAGAAGTATATTTTTTCAAGACACCTTTTTTATTCTTTTTAAAGGATTCATTTAAGATAGAATAAATAGTATCTCTAACGGCTTTAAAAAGAAGATTAATTCTAATTTCAAAAGGGAAGAAAAAATATTTCCTAAGTTGTTCAGGAATAGTAAAAACGATTTGTCTATGTTGGCAATTATAAGCAGTTTGAAGGATGTTTTCAACTCTATCATTTTTGTACTTATAACCGCAAGAAGAGCAAAAGCGAGATTTACAAGTATGACCAATAAAGACAATATCATGACAAGAAGGACATTCATAAAGAGAACAACCCAAATTTTTATTATAACAGTCAATAATTTTTTGAATTTCAAAAGGAGCATTAGGACGATAAGTGTCAATAAGTTGTTTGTTAGAAGTATAAGTAGAATCCCAATGATCTTCAAAAATTTGAGCAATAATACCAG